>CACPSE010000013.1:0-27827 GCA_902636535.1 uncultured Wolbachia sp.
ACAAATTTACTGAAATAGGCATGGCTAAATTTGAGATAGCTTCATAAATTTATTGTGCGTTACCTACTATCCGAAGAGCGATGCAACAAAGCCATCCCAGTGTCAGCTACTCGGATGACACCCTCCTGATAGACAATGTTCGTACAGTTGTGTATCAAGCACTGTAATGACGGCATTCGAGTAGCAGATAATGGAACCAAGAAAGCTCTTAGGCACACAGATAGCTGTATAATGAAAATTAGATTATAAAATCCTCTGACAGCACATTGACATCTTCTTGTGTTTTACCGTCATCCACAACTGTGTAATCAATATTACACTTATTGAGTCCACTTAATATCCTGTTGTGGAAATATTTCTCACCATAATCTTCCATAATAACACTTATATAGTCAACACTGTCAATATCAGAAAGTTTATTACATATTTTTGGATCTTTAACTGCATAGTGTTGTGTAAACTTACACTCACTGTTATCATCTTTACAAAAAGAAATTTTTCCTTTTTGTTTATTATCTGCAGTCATGATAAATCTGTTGCCTTTTTGATCTTTTGCTGAAAACTCATTACTACCCTTGTCTATGGAATATTGTTCCTTTGGAAATGTAAATGTTAAATGATATGTCATAATACTACCTTAATAAAAATCGTTATTGTAGTGTAGATTTATTAATAAATAATATACATTGTGGTATAATGAATACAAAATAGATTTAATGAACCTCAGTAGGGCTGCCAGTTGGACCCATAAGAATTATTTGCTCACCTTCTCTTAGGTGTCTGCATAAATTAGTGGAGCCGCCAGTTTCAAGCACAACAGTGGAAATAATTCCTTTTTTTTTGTCTACTTCAGTGCCGGTTACGGCTATACCTTCCATAGCAAGGTTTGTATTATTGGCTTTTCTGCCATTGGTTTCAAAATTTTGCAATCTAAAGAATTGCCCAGGCTTAAAATTCTTTGCCGCAAGTGGTGCTTTGATCACTATTTCCACAACTTTGTCTGTTAAATATTGAACTTTTATAACCTTTGCAGTGAATTGCTCTTTGATTCTATTAAAGAATTCTTTATTAGCCAGGTCTTCAACACTTGACCACGCATTTTTTTTCTGGCCCACAACATCACACACTGGAATGACAGAAACGAAGCTATTAACTCCACTCAAAAGCTGAGAAATAATAGGGTAGCCGTTCTTAGCACTTGCCATAGCTTTCACGACGCTGCCACTATACGAAGGGTGAAGGTCACCAAAAAAGCTGATTGTTTTATTGCCTTGCTTATACACTAATATTCTATCTTTATTTTGCATTTTAGGAGAAAATATTGGGTCTATTTCTTTTCCTGATGAATTCAAATGAATAAAATACCCATTACTTAATTTAAAATGCTTTTTATCTTCTGTTGCAATAACTGTATTTGGCTCAGTACCTGCTGCTATAAAAATAGAACGTGCTTTTATACGTTTGATTTCGCCGGATTTTGTGTCTATCAGTTTTATTGACTCAGCATGGTTATATTTATCTGTCACAACTTCAACTGGCTCTAAGTTTTCAATAAAGTAAATCCCTTCTGATAATGCGTTTTGCACCTCTTCGCTATTTAATCGATAACTTGGTGAATCTTTTAGCTCTTTTCTATATATAACTTTCACTCCCCCAAGACTCTGCATTAACTCTAATATTTTTATTTCTCTACTCTCTTTTTTTGCTAATTCTTGCTCTGCTTGGATCAACTTTGCGTGCGATATGAGCTCATTCGCAATTTCGTGCTCTTCTTCTGTCCAATCTTTTTCAACACAGTCCTTTCCATACTTATCAACTAATATCTCATAACGAAGGAGAAATTTTTCTACTTGAATTGGATAATACGCTAAAGCTTCAGTGGCAGTGTCAATCGCAGTAAGCCCAGCCCCTATTACAACTATCGGCATACGAACTTGCAGATTTGCTATAGAATCAAATTTAAGAGCGCCAGTCAATTGTAACGACATAAGAAAGTCAGATGCCATACGCACTCCACGAGCTAGTATATTCTTTATTTTGATCATTCGTGGCTTGCCAGAGCCAAGTGCTAGGGCGATGTGATCAAAACCCGAGTTGAACGCGTCATCAACATTAATCGTGCCACCAAAACGAATGCCTCCATAAAGTGCGAAATTCTCACGTCTTTCCAGCAGTAATCTAATAATCTTTAAGTAATTCTTATCCCACCGAGAAGTAATACCATATTCTGCCACCCCACCAAACCCTCCTGCCGTGCGTTCACTCAATTTTTCGTGTTTGAAATCTTTAATTAGCTGGAAATTATCGATCAAAGGTTCAATCTTTAGTCCATCAATAGTGATAACGTTATGCCCATCGTTCAACAAATGATGAGCTAAATTAAAACCAGCAGGACCAAGGCCTACAATTAGAATGTTTTTTCCGGTGTTTTCTCTTGGCAATGAACGCTGAAAATTTAAAGGATTCCAACGGCTGAGCAGAGAATATATTTCAAATCCGTACGGTAAACTGAGCACATCATCCAGAATCCTTGTTTCAATTGCTGGCACATTTACGGGTTCTTGTTTTTGATATATGCACGAATTCATGCAGTCATTGCATATTCTGTGTCCAGTAGCTGCACATAACGGGTTATCTATCATCACAATTGCAAGACTTGCTATGCTGTACCCTTCGCTTTTCACCAGATTCATTTCTGATATTTTCTGCTCTAGTGGGCAGCCGTGCAGCTCAACTCTAAGTGGAGACTTTTTGAAAGTGTTGTCATCATTGATTAGCCCCTTTGAGCAGCTGTCCTTCCTTTGCTTATGACAAAATATGCAGTAGTGAGCATTATCCAATGCTTTATCTAAACTAGCCTTTTCACTTGTTAGGTCAAAACCGTATCGTCTTTTTACTTCATTTGAATACAGCACTTCAACTTTGTCCACTTCTTTTTTAGAAAATTGTATAAGATTCTCGTGGTCAATTTTTTTATGTATGCTAAATAATATGCTCTGTTTATTTTTCACTCTCCACACTGCATATTGTGCTGCAAGTTCTATTTCTTCTTTGTGATTTTCTTTATCTTCAAACCAATGCATCACCTGCTCAGCAAAATTTTTTTCTGTTGTTGGCAAAGTGAGAAAATGACTTAGTTTGTTAGTAATATCTATATTCGCCACATTAGTGTATTTCTTCAATGCATAGCGTTGGACAAATAACCTTTTGCATTTATATATTAGAGCAAAGTTGTTGTGCTTTTTCTTTAGCTCCTCTATTTCTTTTTCAATATTGAAAAGTTTTGCAATAAATTCATCAAGTAAATATGAGAGGTCTATTATTAACTGACTATCTGTCATCCAAGTAGCTGACACTGGGATCCATCCCTCTTGTTTTCTAGATCCCAGTGTCAAGCACTGGGATGACGGGGGGGGACACTGGGATGACATCGAAGAAGAAGCTGCTTTTTCTCTTGCTTCAATTAATGAACAAAACAAGCTTTCATCACATGATTTAATATAATTCAAAAATGTCTCATCTAATTTTATTAATCCATTGCGAGTATATAGATTAGAAAATGAGATGTTGAAATTCAGTTGCATTGCTATACTATAAAGTGTACATGCTGTTTCTTACAGATGAAGATTTTATTTATTTTGCAGTACTGCTGAGATTGTTGCTTCTGCAACTTTTTCTTCGCCAACAGATGCAATACACCTAAATTTGTGTACACCTAAACACACACTTTGAATGTTAGCTTGAAGAATCAATGTGTCCCCTGGAGTAACTAGCTTTCTGAATTTTGCATTTTCAATGGATCTCAAGTAAACAACTTTATTTTCTATTGTTTCTTTACCAAGAACACATATTGCAGATGCTTGAGCTAGAGATTCAATTATCAAGACTCCTGGCATTATTGGATGACCAGGGAAATGGCCAATAAAAAATGGCTCATTGAAAGTCACATTTTTGATTGCTTTTATACTTTTACCAGGATCACACTCTATAACTCTATCTACTAAGAGAAACGGATAAGAATGTGGTAATATTTTTATAATATCACTGATATTAAATTGCATAAGCCTACTCAATGCCTTTTAAAGCAAATTCAGGTATTTCCTTGTTTATATTGTTTAATACCACATCTGATAAATCAACTTCATCCATGGAGTATAAAACTTGGTTCTTTTTTGAAATAAATAGTACCAAATCTATGTTGTTTTTTTCTGCCGTTCTTTTAGCAACTTCTTTTATCTTGTTAAAAACACTCTCTACTGCGTCTCTATAGCTTTCTTCTAAATGTAACATTTTTTTAGCGTAATTATCTCTAACATTTACAGTGTGCTTATTAAATTGTCCTGTCTTTTCCTTTTTTGCTTCTTCTGACAAAAGGTCAAATTCTTCTTTTGATGGCTTAAGTTTTTCTAACTCATCTTCAAATTCTTGTTGTAATCTAGAATTCTGCTCCTTTATTTGTTGTTGTATATTTTGCAGAGCAAGAGATTCATTGATGACTTTGTCACTATCGATAATTGCAGCTTTTGTGTTCTGAGGCCGATATTCTATAAACTTATACCCCACAAATAAGGAAATAATTAAGGCAATAACTGATATAAATAACTGTATATATTTCATTCAAATCCCCGCTTCAATAGAAAATTTAACATTTGGTGATGGTATTATATCATAAGATTCCTTTACTAAAGGAAACCCGAAATCCAATCTAAGTCTACCAAAAGGAGAAAGCATTGAAAAGCCAAAACCTGGTGACACTCTCACAAGCTTGCTATCGTAGTATTTCCCTTCATACTTCTTATTTTTATCATCTAAGCCGAAAAGTGTTGCATAGTCAACAAATAATGAGCCTTTGATACCAGCATAGTCATATAGTTTTGGTAGTGGGAAATCTACTTGCTGTGTTAGATTAAAATAAGTTTTGCCTCCTAATGAGCTTTTATTTTTGTCTTCTGCTCTTGGTCCAATACCGGAAAGGTCAAACCCTCTAATCTCATTACCCCCTTTAAAAAAGTGCTGGCCAATGTTTAGATTTTCATCGGTATAAGAAAAAATATGACCTGCCGCCATCTTAAAGCGTAGCGTTATATCATCGTCAATTTTGCTTAATATAGGGTGCGTATAAAAAGATAAGAACTCAGATTTTAGGAAATTCACGTTTCCTCCCAATCCTGAAATATCCTGACTTAAGCGCAGTAAATACCCTTCTTTTGGAGTATAGAGGTTATCCAGTTTATTATATGCCAACGTGTATCCCACTGATGAAATCTGATGTTCACCTTTTCGGTCCAGTATTATTTCAGAGATATCGGTGTCTTGTCCACCCTTATTATCCATGTGTATATGATTATACTTATAAGAATAGCGAAGGGAATTAGTTAAGTTCTCTGTGACTTTATATGATAACTTTGTAAAAAATCCCATATCGCAACTATCAAAAGTAGTGTTTGGCTTATCTTGTTTTTCGTAAAATATGTCTATACCTAGTGACGTATCAGAATCATTAAAATTATTTTCAACAAACTCTAAATCAGTAGAAAATACGTATTGACTTTTTTCAAGAGCAAAAGAGAGCTCTTTTCCAGTACCAAATAAATTACGGTCTTTGAGGTCAATTTTAATCAATGCTCCACCAGGAAGAGACACACCGCCTCCCAAATACAACGAAGTAGTGTTTTTTTCTTTAACATTTAAGTCAAGATTTACTGCATTGTCATTAACTGCGTAACTATTTACTTTCACTGTTTCAAAAAAATCACTACTCATTAGTTTTTTACGTGACTTTTGAATCTCAGATATATTGTACGCATCACCTTCTGCTACACTTAGCTTACTTCTGATCACTTTATCTAAAGTGCGATCGTTACCATCAATTGTAATTTGATTTATATAAATCTTTTTACCCGGCAGCACTCTGTAGGTTACATCTACAACGTTGTCACGTTGTGCATACTCTGGATTAACTTTTGCAAATATATATCCTTTCTCATTTAAATATTTGTTTATTTTTTCTACTGTATTATTAATTTTAACTCTATTAAATATCTTATCGTTTTCCTCTGTTATAAAATCCAATATTTCTTCTTTTAGGCTCAAATCCTGAATTTCAGTTTCAATATTAACCTCATTACTTCCAAACAAATACTGCTGTCCTTCGTCAATCAAAAAAGTTAACTCTGTTTGATTGTTATTATCAACCTCAACAATTGGTTGAATATTATTTTGAATATATCCTTTAGATGAATAAAAATGATCGAGCAATTCTGTGTTAATCAATAGATATTGCGGTGAATAATGATTTCCGCCTTTAAAAATGGCTCTAAATAACTTACTAAATATGTCATTACTATGTCTTTTGATAACTTGCTCTAGCTCATTTTCAGAAAAGTTTTTACTGCCTATAAATCTTATATCCTTAATTTTAGAGGTTTTACCTTCTTTTATTTTAAAAATTAGATCAACCCTATTGCCATCAAGCTTATTCAGCTCATATTCAATTTTCACGCCAACTTTACCGTTATTTCTATAAGTAGTGATTAAATTCATTAAATCGTTTTGCAATTTTGTTTCAGTGAAAATAGTTAGCGATTTTGACTGAATCACATTATTTAGTAACTCTTTGCTATTAAATAACTTATTACCCTTTAATATTATCTTGTTAATTAGTGGATTTTCTTGAATTTTTATTACCAAATTTTTTTTATCATCTATGTAAGCATTAACACTAGCAAATAGCTTTGTTTTATATAAACCTTTTATAATCGAATCTATATCATCGTCGTTTACATAATTACCAGGTTCCAATTTTATATAAAAACCTATTGTTTGATTGCTTACACGCTCATTACCAATATATTTGATATCTTTTATCTGCGTTTTTTCCTTATTTTCTAAAGCAACAAGTAGAGTAGGAAAAGAGATAAAAATTATTATTAGTATGTGGAATAGCTTTTTCATATGTATCTTAAAAAAGATGCCTAATATCATTTGAGATTGCAACTGCCATCAACAAGAACAATATGGAAGCACCAAAAGTAGCTGCATATTTTTGATATTTCAAACTTAAATCTCGACGTATAACTGCTTCTATAATATAGTGAAATAAATGCCCACCATCTAGTAGCGGAATTGGTAGCAAGTTAATTGCAGCTAAATTAGCTGAAATAATTGCCATGAAATACACAACCATAACGAACCCCTTTTTAGCTGATTGCCCTGAATACTTTGCGATTTTTATTGGCCCACCTATTTCATTGATACTCCTTTTACCAACAATAATGTGAAAGAGAGCTTTGATCGTTAAGCACATAGTGTGGTAAGTTTCACTTACTGATAAGCTCACAGCCCCAAGAAAAGACGACTGCTTTAATGTATTGACTGAAATAATCCCTATAGTTTCTCTTTCTATTGTGTTGCCAAAAACGTCTTTGTCCTTGATTATTAATGGAGTTAAACTGGTCCTGTGCTTCTCATTATTTCTGCTATACTCAATCTCCATTCTTGTTTTAGGATTCGACATTATCACACGCGAAATATCTTCAAAGTATTTTATTTTATGCTCATTGATTTGTGTAATAGTGTCACCTGGCAACAAACCAGCTTGCTTAGCTGCACTACCTTCGATTACATTTTCAATCACCGGTGGAGTGCGATAATAACCTGCTATGCTAAAAAATATTGTAAAAGCTATAACAGCAAATACCATGTTTGCAAAAGGCCCTGCAAAAACTACTGCTGCTTTTTTATGCCGCGGTTTTGTATGAAATGAATACAACTTTTCTTCTTCCGTTAATTCTTGTTGATCAGCCGGAACCCTCGCTGCATTAGTATCTCCTAGCATTTTAACATAACCACCCAATGGAACAGCGCTTAATTTCCATCTAGTTCCAGACTTATCATTAAAACCAAAAATTTCAGGGCCAAAGCCTATAGAAAAAGATTCAACTTTAACTTAGCATGCTTTGGCAACAATATAATGCCCATATTCATGCACGAATACTATGATAGAAATTATTAAAGAAAATGATAAAAAATAATATATCCCATCACTAAATTGATGAATAAGATTAGAAATTAATTCCACCTGTATATTTAGATCTTAACAAAATGTTAAGTATATTAAAACGCGCCTCGCTTGACAAGTATTTAGTTTAACTTTTAAATTAAAAAAAGTTTAATTGTAATGACAGATACCTCACTACTCAGAAGAAAATTGATGTATAGAAGTTGGCATAGGGGTTGCAAAGAAACTGATATACTTTTAGGGCATTTCGCATTGAAATATCTTGATAAATTTTCCTTAAGCGAACTAATCGAATACGAAAAAATAGTTGATCTTGATGATTACGAATTATATTGTTACATAACTCGTAAAACAAACCTTCCTCCTGGCTTAAGTAGTCAGATAGTCAATTTAATTGCTTGCTTTATTGAAGCTAATCCTTTATGCACTCAATAATCTTATTTACCTTATCTAGTACCTCAGTATATTCTATTCTTTTCTCGTTTCTATAATTTTCGCGCTCTTGATTTACTTCATCCAACCGCTTTGTTAATTCTAAAATTTTATCCTCAAGAATTAGTGCTGCAAGGAAGAAATTTAATGCATCCGAACCCTTACCTCCAATTTTTTGAGATACAGAACCAACTAGCTTATCAAAACTATTAGCAAGGCGTAATAAATGGCTCTTCTTCCCACTTTCGCAAGATATTTTGTATGTGTTATTACGTATAACTATTTCTACTACTTGCATATGATGCTAAAAATTTTTACTGTACAGTATAAACTTAAATTCCTACTTTTATCTTATTTATGGTATAAGTTTTTATTCATTTATCAAGTCAGACAATTTTTTACTGCTACGAAAATATGTTTTAAAGTATTGATTCTTTGTAAACTTCTGTAACATTAAATGGCTTGCTTCTTTCAAGTTATAACTTCTAACTGAAAAAGAACCAAATCCCCTAATTTCGACTCTATTATGATGTTTCAATGTGTTTGAAAGTATCCCAAAAAATCTATCAACTATAGCTGCTATAATAATCTTATCTAAAAAAGGATGTCTTTTTGCTACCCTCGCTATTATATCAGATTTTGTTGCCATTTATATGAAGCCAAAATAAGTAAACCTTATCACTTAGCAGATAATACTATGTTATATTCTTCAACACCCAATACTTCAACTTCTATTTTTTCTGATATAGAGAACTTTTTATTTTCCGGTAAATGCTCTTGATCTATTAGAAGGGTTACATCGTTCTCAACTTCAACGACTAGTCCATTATCTTCTTTCTTACCTACAGTAACCTGTATTTTATCGCCTACCTCAACTTTCTTTATTAGTTCTTCAAGAGGGTCATACTCTATTTGTTTTATGCCAAGATAAATTCTTGCCCGATTCACGTTAGCCCTTATTACTTTTGCTTCTATTTTATCACCTACATTATATTTCTTTATCTCATCTGAGCTATTTTTAGACCAACTTAGATCTTTCACATAGATTGTCCCTTCTACGTTCTCATCTATTTCAGAATCATTGAAAGCAACAGATATAGATGAGCCGGTATTATTCTTAACCTCACCAGAAATAATAGAACCAGGAGGATACTTATTAACACATACTTGCCAAGGATTATCTATACACCTTTTCATGCTTAAACTCATCCTATTCTTAGCAATGTCAATACTGAGAATTTTTACATGTACTTCTTGTCCCCTTGTTACAAGACTACTAACTGGCAAACTGCTCTTAACCCAAGTTATTTCCGATGAGTGTACTAAACCTTCAATCCCAGGTCTAAGCTCAACAAATAATCCATAATCTTCTATGCTTGTTACATAACCCTTATGCACACTATCAACTGGATATTTTGACTCTGCATCTTGCCAAGGGCTATCTTCTAGCTGCTTCACACCCAAGGAAATTTTAGCATTTTCCTTGTCTATTTTTATAATTTTAACTTTTATAGTCTGACCACAAGTAAAAACTGCAGACGGATGACTTACCCTACTCCAAGAGATATCTGTAATATGTAACAATCCATCTATAACTCCCACTACATCTGATTCATGAATACCGACAAATACACCGTAATGAGTGATACTTTTTATTTTCCCTTCTATTATATCGCCTTCATTTAAAGATTCTAAAAATTTAATTTTTTCACCAGCGTACAATTTTTCTAACACCAGCTTTCTTGATACTACAATATTGCCCTGCTTCTTATCCATTTTAAGCACGATGAACTTTTGTTCAGTTTCAATAAGGTGCTTCGCATCTTTTACTTGCTTCAAATCCACATGACTCAGCGGTAAAAAAGCGCTTATTCCGTCACCAAGATCAACAATAAAACCACATTTAATTGAGCGTTTAATAACTCCACTCACTTCAGCTCTTGTAACTGTATTTTCTTCCAAGTTATTCCATTTCTCGTCTCTAATTGCTTTTTCACGGCTAAGAACAACATTACCATGATAATCCTCAATTCTCTCCACATAAACTCTAATTTTCGAGCCAATAATGACCTCATCATTGCAACCGAGTTCCTTGATCAGAATTCTCCCGTCAGATTTTAAACCAATATCAACCACAACGTCGTTAGGGTTTATTCTTGTAATTACACCTTCTACCACATCTCCTTCTTTAATTTTGTTAACAAAGGAATCTTCAAACAAGGTATTATCTTGATCCTCAAATTGGCCTTGACATATCTCTTCTATAAATTTGTTTGATGATAGCTTTCTGATAGTAACCGGTAGATTTACGACTGGATTATTATTCATACCTTTAACTTAAACTTTATTAGAACTCATATATTATATAATATTAACAATTATTGACAAGTAATTTCTTATTAATTCACTTTGAGAATTGTTTAAGCTATAAAAAGTAAGGTTATGTAAGAGTATGCTTAAGAATAGCAAGTGGATTAGATCGTTCTCCAGAAGGTCCAGGCTAAAACCTGATGTTGATGAAATATTGGAAAAATATTCTATTCAAAACAGCAAGGAATCTATAGAGAAAATTGTAAATTCACAAAAAAGAATATGGGTAGAAATAGGCTTTGGCAACGGTGAAAATATGCTTTACCAAGTGCTTAATGAACCTGATCTATTATTTATAGGATGTGAGCCCTACTTAAAGGGGGTTTCTCGCTTGCTAACAAACATAGAAATACAAAACATAAAAAACATTTTAATATGGACAGAAGATGCAAGAGAATTGATTGCAAATTTTCCTGACAACAGTGTTGAAAAATTCTTTATTCTCTTTCCAGATCCATGGCCAAAAAGAAGTCACAATAAAAGACGATTAATTAATACGGAATTTTTAAATTTATTAGCAAAAAAAATACTTATAACAGGGGAAATATCCATTGCAACCGATCATCAGGATTATGCAGAGTGGATAGCATCACATATAAAGCAGTGTAACTCTTTAACCTATAGGGAAGATGATTTCACAAGTTATACTCTTACAAAATACCACAGAAGAGCGCTCAAAGATCAGCGTAAAGTGAGATTCTTTAAAGTAAGTAGACTTCTTGCATAACCCAAACTAAGTAGAAAAAAGAATGGTGTCATCCGAGTAGCTGACACTGGGATCCAGACTTTCCGTAAAAACGTTATATTTTAACATAACACTTATATGCTCACCAACTTAGTGCTAATCAAAATCCTGGATCCCAGTGTCAGCTACTCGGATGACAAGAAAGGGAGCACTGGAATTTTTGTTTCAGCATTAGCCATGCATCTGAACAGATATTCTCCTTATGAAGGAATAGCAAATTTTTAAGTTCCTCTTTAACTCTTTAACCAACGGGCTCCCATGAGGAGAGGAGAGTAAAGGTCTTTTTTCATAGATATCTTAACACTTTTTTCTTCTTTTGTAGTTGGCGGACGAGTAAGAAAGTGAACCTTTGGTGCACCACTAATTATTGCCATTGGTGTTTGCTCCGCCCCTTCTCCCATAACTAAAACAGCAGACGTTGCCAGCGCATCAAGAAGATTGACTTGTGTTACTTGCAGTGGTTGATTATAAAGATCTGGCTTGCCTATATAGGAATAAAGTGGTTCAAATCCACACCAACCAAGAGCAACGCCCGTAACCCCACGACGCATAGGTGTTACATTACTATCTGTAATCAAAATACCAAGATGTTTTATGCAGTGTTTTGTCTTGAGATAATTCCATATTGACAGAGCTGTTTTCTGAACATCTTTTGGATATAGAATATACACCTCATTACCATTTGATTCATCAATACCAGCAGATGGAATTAAGATATTATCTTTAATCGTTAAACAGATACTGTGAGCCACATCAACAACTGCATCAGCTTCTCTTTTGATTAGCTCTTCTTTAGAACAAGCAGTTTTATAAACTACTCGTTTTTGACAAATTGAAATGATTTTTGATGTGATAGCAAGAACAACTTCCTCTCTTAGCAGCTCTGAAACATAGCGATCAAGAACCTGCTCTAATACTTCTCCACATTCAATGCGGTGGGTATAAATTGCTTTAACATACATACTATTACATCAAAAAGTTTCTCATAAAAGCCTTCTTATCTATCGACTTAGCTTGCATATAGTATAATCTTTTGTTTTGGTGAGAATAGTTTTATTCCATCCATCAAGAAGTGTTAAGTTGAAATATACATCACCTTTATAAAGTCTGTGAATTTCTGTTATGATAAACTCTGAAATTAGATTATATTCTAAAAAAAGATGCGCTATTTGTGCTCCACCAATCATGAAGACTTTAGAACTACTTTGGATTGACAAAAACTCTTGCATAGAAGAAACAATAGTGCATTTTACTCCTCTGTTAAAACAAGAATTTAATTTGTCACGAGAAAAAACAATAGGAATACGATCGTTTAATATGTTTTGAGGCATAGTTTCAAATGTCTTTCTCCCCATAACAATAACTTGTTTGTCAGTCACCTGACGAAAATGATCTAACTCACTTGGATAATGCCAGGGCAATCCATTATTTATTCCAATTACCCCCTTGGGATCAACAGCCATCATTCCGATAATCTTCATTCCTGTAAAGCAGCTTGAGCTACAAAAAATCGCATGTGATCACGCACATTATGCACTCGAAGGAAATCAACCTTGTTGTGCAATGCAGATGATAAAGCAATTGTTTCTAAATCTCGGTTAAAGACAGGTTCTGTGGAAAAAGAAGAAATAAATGACTTTCTAGAATGACCAACCAGAACTTTGCAGCCAAAACTTTGCAATGCTTCTATATTGCGTAAAATCCAGATATTCTGATATAGAGATTTTCCAAAACCAATACCAGGATCAATAATTATTGAACTTTCGTTGAAACCCAGGTTTAGTAGTCTATTAATGCTCTTCTCTATCCAATGATTTATGGTATCGATGGAGTCAGTGTCACCTGGAATAACGTTATCCTTATGTGGTGGTATGGAGAGCGAATGCATAATAACGATGCTACACCCACTGCTAGCAACTGCTTTTAAGGTATTATCATCTAGATCTCCCTTCTGATCGTTTACCCAGGCAATGTTGTAGTGCTCCAAAACGTTCAAAATAACATCTGGCCAGAAACTATCAATGCTGACTTTAATGTCACCAACTTCCATATATTGATTAAGGTCATCAAGTACTGGTTTTAAGCGTGCATATTCTGCTTTTGGAGTTTGTATTGAGGAGCCAGGTCTTGTTGATTGAGCACCAAGTTCAACTATGCTTGCACCATCTGATAACAGCCGCAGTGCCTGCTCGGTTGCTTGATCTGCATCATAATAAAGACCACCATCTGAAAATGAATCAGGAGTAATATTGACAATACCTACAAGCTCTGGTGAAAGCGTAAAACTTCTTAAAAAGCAATCCTTAATGTTAGGGTTAATAGTACCAAACGTTTTGTTAACTACTGCCATGGGGCTCAGCATTGCCATCAAGTGAAGCAAAAATGGTCTGTTTATCAATTCTGGGTGAGGAATCTTAAGGTAGGGTGTATCAAGTGTCAGGTCATCCCATAACAAAATATCCAAATCAATAACGCGAGGTGCCCATTTTTCATAGACCTGCAGACGGCCAATGTCACATTCAATTTGTTTAAGGCCCTTTAACAGCTCTTCAGGAGAAGAAGAACAACTTCCATACACAACCATATTTAGAAATGGCCTGTCCCACCCAGGTGGAGCATCATTTTGTAAAATAGCCTTAGTCTCCAGAATAATTGAAGATTTTAAATTTTTAAAATAGCGCTCCTTTAGTAACTGAGCAGCCTTTTGTAAATGGGAAAAGCGATTCCCCATATTTGAGCCAATAGAAATATAGATCATTAGTTATCTTCCTGTTCTTGCAGTGCATTACAATAGGTAAAAAAGACGCCTCCATGCGCATTAGGAACGGGTGGTGCAGCTTTGTGAGTAGTCACTCTTATGGAAGAAATAGTATGTTTTTTCTGCACCAAAAGATTATTAATGGCTCTGTATATATCATGGGTTAAGTGCTCGATTAAATTGAATTGCTTGCTCTGAACAAGAGATTGAATATTTTGTACTATCTCTAGATAGCAGACGGTATCTTCAAGCCGGTCAGTCATAAGCCCTAAAGGAGGAGATTTAAAAATAAAATCAACATCAATACTAACTAATTGGGAATGATACTTCTCTTCTGCACTATAGCCTAAATGAACCCAAAGCCGTAAGTCAGATATAAGAAGATTACATGTAGACATTGCATTCCAACATCACTGAGTTTTAATTCTGAAGCTACTTACAACTACTAACACACGCTAGCATTCATCATTCCATCAAGAAAACCCCACAAGAGCTTTGCTCCCTTTTGAGCACCCTGCATAACTTTATCTTGCTCTTTTTCATCTAGATCTTCAATAAGATTTGCACACTCCTCAGAATGCCACTCATCAGCATGCATATGAACCGTAAAAAATTGAAGAGAACGCTCATCACTTATTGAATAGTGTTTTTTTAAACCTTCAATTTTAGACTTAGAAACCTCTGGAGTTTGACGTTCGTAAGCATAAAGTGCACCCAAACCGGAAGCAAAATCTGATCGTACAATATCAAAGTAACCGTCAACTAATTCTTGCGTCTCCTTAATCTGTGCATCTTCAAGAAATTCAGATCGTGCTACTCCCAGTCCTTCAGCAAAACGTTTCCATAACTCTGGATGATTTTCATCACCTTGTTCTTCTTCTATCAAATTACCAAGCAAAACCTGTCGCATTTTTAAATCTGGGCACAAAAAATGTATACCACTGATATAACGAGGAAACGCAGCAACATGGTGATAATATTCTTTAGCATAGGTTTGTAAAGCTTGCAAGCTTAAGCTTCCTGTATTCCATGATTGGTAGAATGGATGATTTAGTAAGTGCAACCCATCTAACTTATTATTCAAAGATTTAGTAAATTCCATTATTTCCTCTATTATATCAACATATAATTCATATACTATAGTTTTCTCATTTTTACGATCATGCTAACAATGGTGGGATTGGTAGGACTCGAACCTACGACCAATTCGTTATGAGCGAACTGCTCTAACCGACTGAGCTACAATCCCTTTTATCAATATTTATAATACACACAAAAGCAAATTTGTCTATTAGCTTATTTCACTATCAACCCAACTTGGCAAATCATTTGTTGCACCAATTTTGCGTGCAATTTCCTTCCCATCTTGAAATATGATTAAAGTAGGTATAGATTGCACTCCATACTTACTTGGCACTTCAGTCCCTTCATCTATGTCGAACTTGCAGATCTTGATCTTGCCTTTCCTATCCTTAGCCAATTGTTCGATACGTGGCATTAGACTTTTACATGGCCCGCACCATTCTGCCCAAAAGTCTATCAGAACAAACCCTTTATAGTCAGTGACTTCAGATTTGAAATTTTGATCATTTACTGATATAATATCATCACTCATAAAATACCTAAATTTTTGTAAATATAGCGCATCAATTAGCAACTAATCAACTAAATTCTTACCGCAGAGCTTGAAAAATTGCCCTAAAGTGTTTTGCACAAACAAAAAACTTCTCACAAATGATTACATCTGGTGGTTAAAGATATCCACGTTTTCCCAACCCATTAAGTCTAACTCAATACGAGTAGGAAGAAATTCAAAACACTTTTGGGCCAATTCTTTTCTATTTTCACGTTCCAGCATTAAGGCTAGCTTTTCCTTTATCTTATGGAGATACAAAACATCAGATGCAGCATAACTTTTTTGTTTGTCTGTCAAATTTTCATTTCCCCAATCAGAAGATTGCTGCTGCTTATTTAGTTTGGTATCAAGCAGCTCTAAGCACAACTCTTTTAAGCTATGATTATCTGTGTAAGTGCGAACTAAACGTGAAGCTATCTTTGTGCAATAGCACGGAAGTGCCCAAGTTTCCAAGTAATGACGTATTATGCTTACATCAAATCGCGCGAAGGGAAATATTTTAGTTATATTTTTATCCTCTAATATTTTTCTCAAATTTGGCGCTGTATAATCGTTCTTGAGTTGAACTAAGTGAGCGTTGCCATCATTAAAAGAGAGCTGCACAAGGCATAATCTATCTCTGCTATGAAGTAGCCCCATTGCCTCGGTATCAACAGCTATAGACCTTACATCATCTGGTATTGAACTAGCTGGCAAGTCGTCTTTATATAAAAATATTCCCATAAAGCTTTGTGGAATAATTAAAAACTTATGATAATCAAAAATGAGCCTTAAGTATACGAAAAGATCATAGAAGGAACCACGCAAATTTATGGGCTCTCACATTTTTCGTGTACACGGGGGTTTACAAATTGCTGTATATGCCTATAATTAAGTAAATTTAGGTTAATTTAATTGCGGGAGTAGCTCAGTTGGTAGAGCGCAACCTTGCCAAGGTTGAGGTCGAGGGTTCGAACCCCTTCTCCCGCTCTTTACTTTCAAAATCATTTCGTCAAAGATTCCTTGATAAGTTTTGCCAGCCCCCTTATTGTAGTGTTAAGGGTATTTTTTGGCAGATTACATAAAATTATAGCAGCTGCATATCTGGGATCCCGCCGCGAACCGTCATACCGCGATTCATTCGCGGTATCTCTTAACATGGATCCCTTATTTAACCGTCATACCTTAACATAGATCCCGCTAACACGTAGCGGGATGACGGTTGTCAGGGTGTCATCCAAGCCTTGTATCTTGAAAAAAGCATCTAATGTTTTAAGCTTAAGCATTAGATGGAGAAGGGAAGAACTCTGTATCAGGACTTAGATATAAAATCTGTACTAAAGATAAGAGTTCCCTTCTCAAAAGTATAGGCTGTACGGTATCGTAGAAAGACCTGAATGGTTCTAATTCTGTATTCACAAGACTAGCCTTACTTTTCATTTTAAGTAGTAACATATGGGGTTATATATGATCAACAACTTTCTAGGAATAGACATATCAAAAGATCGCTTTGATGTCTTTCTTTCATTCATAAGTAAAAAAGGAAAGCGTGAAACTAAGAAAAGGAGTTTTAAAAATGATGATCATGGATTTCAAAGTCTGCTGAGTTTTCTACAAAAACATAATGTGGAAGAAGTAAAAGCTTGTATGGAATCTACTGGTTGTTATGGTGAAACCTTGGCTGAATTTCTACATAATGCTGGACATTTTGTTAGTGTTGTAAATCCTTATTGCATAAAATGCTATGCAAGAAGTAAGCTTATACGGCAAAAAATGATCAGATTGATGCAGAGATTATAGCTGATTATTGCCAAAAACAAGAACCTTCTCGCTGGACTCCACCATCTCCTGAACTGAAAAAATTAAAACATTGTAAGCGCGTTTCGGCTTATATAGGTAAAAACCTAGAAATTTGATAAAGACATAAGGTGCACATAGTGCAAAAAATTAAAAATAAAACGCCAACTACGTTGTTTTCTTGCTGTTTAATCTGCACAGATGAAGATAACTGAATACCTTCAGCATCATGATAAGGGGGCTGGCGGAGTTTGTCAAGTAAGTTTTTTGTATTTTAACCTTAGATTTGAGAAATCTTATAGGCTTTTGTTCTCATGAAAATTATGTTCTCATGAGTAAATTAATGTTATCCTTTTTTGTTGATCTAAAGTTTCTTATGTTCATACACTTACGTGTTCATAGTGTTTATTCGCTGCTTGAAAGCTCGGTTAAAATTGAGGAGCTGATCGGCCTTTGTTTGCGAAATAAAATGCCAGCGGTTGCAATTACTGATTCAGGTAACTTGTTTGGCTCGCTCGAGTTTTCAGAATATGCGGCAAGTAGGGGAATACAGCTAATAATAGGATGCAATATTATAGTTAAACATTCAGAACAAAATTTACCTATATTATTGCTTGCAAAAAATGAGCAAGGGTACACTAATTTAGTCACTTTGGTGAGTGAGTCTTTTAGAAAGCGCAAGAATAACAGCGATATTCCTTACGTTGATTTTGATGAGCTATTGAATTTAAGTACGGGTCTGATCGCTTTAACCGGTGGATGTTTGGCTCAACTATTGTTGGGGCAAGATAAAGAAACGGTTGAAAAACTGCTTTCAGCATTCAATGGTCATTTATATGTTGAATTGCAGCGTCATGGGTTGAATAAAGAGCTAGAGCTTGAAGAAGCTTTGATAGACTTTGCTTATCAGCGCAATATACCACTAGTTGCAACGAACGATGTATTTTTTCCAAATAGGTCTGACTATGAGGCTTATGATATATTAACGTGTATATCGGAGGGGAGTTATGCCCTGGAGAATAACAGAAAGAAGTTAACTACCGAGCATTACTTCAAATCTGTGGCAGAAATGGAGGAGCTGTTCAGTGATATTCCTGAAGCAATTCATAACACTTTAGTGATAGCTAAGCGGTGCTCTTACATGCCAAGAAGCAGGCAGCCTATTCTGCCTAAATTTCCTTGTAGAGAAAATAAAACTGAGAATGAAGAACTGAGGGAGCAGGCAGTTGCAGGATTAGAATTGCGTATAGCACAATCTTCCTCTGTCACCAGAACATCCTCCACTGTCATCCCAGTACTTGATCAGAGAGATTCCAGCGTCACGCGCTGGAATGACAACAGTGGTATCGATCTTAAGCAATATTACGACCGGCTAAATTACGAACTAAGCGTGATAACTTCGATGAACTACGCTGGCTTCTTTTTGATAGTTTCTGATTTCATTCGTTGGAGCAAAGCAAATGGCATTCCAGTTGGTCCAGGAAGAGGCTCTGGTGCAGGCTCAATTGTTGCTTGGGGCTTACAGATTACAGACCTTGATCCAATAAAGTTTGGGCTAATATTTGAAAGATTTTTGAATCCTGATCGTATATCGATGCCTGACTTTGATATCGATTTTTGCCAGGAAAAAAGAGACCTGGTTATTGATTATGTTCAGAAAAAGTACGGTTATGTTGCTCAAATAATCACTTTTGGAAAATTGCAAGCAAGGGCAGTATTGCGTGATGTTGGTAGAGTATTACAAATGCCTTACTCTCAAGTGGATAAAATATCTAAAATGGTTCCATTTAATCCAGTAAATCCTGTAACTTTATCGCAAGCGATAGAGTTTGATCAAAATCTGCAGAAAGAACGGGATAGTGATGAGGTAATTGCAAAGCTTCTTGATATATCTCTTAAGCTTGAAGGGATATATCGTCACGTTTCATCTCATGCTGCTGGAATTGTAATATGTGATCAAAAGTTGGAAAATTTTGTTCCTGTGTACTACGATCCAAATTCGGCTCTGCCAATCACTCAATACAGCATGAAATATGTAGAGAAAGCTGGGCTAATAAAATTTGATTTTCTTGGACTTGGTACGCTAACGCTAATAGATCATGTGTGTCGTTTAATTAATCGTGATAGACAAAAGATCGATATTTCTTCAGTTCCTTTAGATGACCAAAAAACCTATGAGATGCTCTCAAGCGGTGATTCAATTGGAGTGTTCCAGCTTGAAAGTTCGGGAATGAGAGAAGCTTTAATCAAATTAAAGCCAGATTGCATTGAAGATATTATCGCTTTAATTTCCCTTTATCGTCCAGGACCTATGGATAACATTCCAACTTATGTTGCAAGAAAACATGGACTTGAAAAGCCAGATTATATTCATCCGTTACTTGAGGGAGTGTTAAAAGAAACGTTTGGGGTAATAATCTACCAAGAACAGGTGATGGAAATAGCCCGTATTCTTTCCGGGTATAGCTTAGCGGAAGCAGATCTGCTGAGACGTGCCATGGGTAAGAAAATTAAGGAAGAGATGGATAAACAACGTGCACTTTTCATCCAAGGAGCAACGAAGAATGGTGTTGATTATGACAGGGCAAGTTATATCTTTGACCTTGTTGCAAAATTTGCTGGTTATGGGTTCAATAAATCTCATGCTGCAGCATATGCGGTTATATCTTATCAAACGGCTTACCTTAAAGCTAATTATCCATTAGAATTTTTTACAGCACTAATGAATCTGAATATTGATGATAGAGATAAACTGAATTTATTTTATCATGCAGCAAAGTTTAGTGGCGTTACCGTTCTTTCACCTGATATAAACAAGTCTCAAGCTGAATTCTCAATAGAGGATGAACGCATACGTTATGGTATTGCTGCCTTGAGGAATGTTGGTTTTTCTATAGCGGAAGGAATAGTGAACGTACGTTCAAGCGCTTGTAAGGACATATGGGAATTCATTCAAAATTCAGGTCATATAATAAATAAGAGAGCGCTAGAAAGCCTGATTAAATCCGGAGCATTCGATAGCGTGCATAAGAACAGAAAGCAGCTATATGAGTCAATGGACATGCTGATTTACTTTGCAAATAAAAACAAACAGGATAGAGAATCAAGTCAAGCTGCTTTGTTTGATAGTCTTGATGTCCTCAAACCGAAACTTGAGAATGTGGAAGATTTTGATGAGGAGGAAAAATTAGAACATGAGTTATTTTCACTAGGATTTTATTTAACTAATCATCCACTTGAAAAATTTAGAACTCTTCTGGAAAAGTTAAATATTGGGTTTATCGGAGAAAATAGAACAGTAAAAACTGCTGGGGTAATATTAAATGCACGTATGAGAACTTCAGAGCGTGGAAGGTTTGTTATCCTTACACTTTCTGATCCCCATAACGTTTCTGAAATAGCATTCTATAATAATGAAATAATAGAAGAAAAAAGAGATTTATTTTCACCAGGAACATTTGTGATAATTGATCTTGAAGCTTCGGAAAATACGACAAGATTAGCAGGCAAGGATATATCTGAGTTTACAAAAAGAGTCACTTCTACAATAAAAGAATTAGTTCTCACCACTGAGTGCACGGATTCGCAAAAAGCCGCTATGGAATTAAACACAATATTGAAAGATGAAGGCAGAACCAAAATAATGCTAAAACTTCTTCTCGAAAAACATAAAGTGAGCATCTTATTACCAGGTGCATACTCAATTGCTCCTCAAGTAATTTATGAAATATCTAACTTAAGCTGGATTAAAGGCGTAGAAATTAATACAAATAACTTGCTTATATAAAAAAGCTTTATATAATGAAATATTTAATCGGTATTAAAGGAAGATATAGTGAATCTTTATGAATTTACTTTTATAGCACAACAAGGATTATTACAGCAAGAAGTAGAGGAGATGGTCCAAGAGCTAGCTGTCTTGTTGAAAAACATTAAAACAGATGTTATGTTCCAGCAAATCAGGGATATTCTGAAAAAAGGAAATGACAAGCTTACAAAACAAGAGTTAGAAGTGCGTGCTGAGAACATTAAAGAAAGTCTAGTTGCTTACTCTGATTTCTTGGAAGATCTTACAAAAATTTTATGGGTTGAATTAGAAGAAGATCTTTCAAATTTGAAAGAAGTGAAGTCAAAAATCGATAAAGAGTTGAAAGATGACCTAAAAGATTTAGGAATAACGCAAGATTTTACAAAATTTCTAGGAGGCAGTACTAAAAGTGCGTTTATCCATAACGCAGTAAATGCTTTGAAGAGAAATATTTCAGAACATCTAATAAAGATTTTTCAAGATATTTTGAAAGATTTTAGAATAAACGGTCCAACTCAATCGAGCAAAGCATTGGAAATGCTTTTGAAAAACATTGAAGCATCAGGATTAATCAAGTATGAACATTGTGGTCTTTTGGATTTTGCATATCACACAAATAAAATGAAGAGCGGTCATTATTGTATAATGTGCATAAGTTCTACTGCAAGCATTCTGGATGAATTTGTGCGTAGAATGAAACTTAATCAGAACGTTATTCGCCACTTTCCTGTGCAGGTTGATAAAATTTTTGAAGGTAAATCTTATATGATGAATAAACAAATTGAGGAGCAAAGCGCATAATGATGAAAAGACGAAATAGTTTTAATAATTCTTACGTATCTGTAAATAATAGGACTGGCTTTAGGCGTTCTAAAGTTTGCCCTCTTGCTGCGTCTAAAGATGAAGACATAGATTATAAGAATATAGATTTATTATCCAAGTTTACCTCTGACTATGGTAGGATATTACCTAGAAGATTAACAGGCGTATGTGCAAAAAAACAAAGGAAGTTACGCTTAGCGATCATAAGGGCACGTTTTTTAGCTCTTATTCCTTACTGTACTAAAAAAGTTTAGGTAATTTATGTTGATAATTTTAAAGGAAAATATAAGGACTTTAGGTAAGCTTGGTGAAGTTGTCAAAGTTAAACCAGGTTATGCGCGTAATTTTCTTTTTCCACAAGGAAAAGCGGTGAAAGCTACCAAGGAAAATTTAACAAAGCTAGAGGAGCAACGTTTATTACTGGAAGAAGAGAATACAAAAAGATTAAATGTAGCAAAAGAGCTTGCATCGTCACTACATGATAAGTTTGTGGTATTAATAAAGCAAGCTTCAGAGGATGGTAAAATTTTTGGTTCTGTAACAACACGTGAAATTGCGAAAATTTTACTACAAGAAGGACATGTGATAGATCACCGTAGTTTATCTTTTGGTGGAATAAGCATCAAAAACTTGGGTGAATACCAAGTAAACGTAGAATTACATAGTGAAGTAGTAGTACCAATTACTATATACGTCGTGAAATCCGAAACAGATGCAAATGAGCTAAGGCAAGTAAAATTGCAAAATCAGAAGTCTGAGCAACAAGAGGCAGAGCAAGATGCGAATAAAGAAGCTACTGATGGTGATGATAGCTGATCAAAGATGATCCCTTGTTATAGTCGTAAAGAAATGTCTTCCATGGCTAAGCTGGTGTCATCCCAGTGCTCCCCTCATGTCATCCCAGTGCGTGACACTGGGATCCAGTTTATTTCATCATGGACATTATTTTATGCTTCTAGAATCCGTTGTCCATTGAATAATTTGCAAATACTTTTATATCTGGATTCCAGTGTCACGCACTGGAATGACACCATTATTGGAATAAATCAAAAATGATTCCCCGCTATAGCAGAAAAGAAATGTCTTCCATTTGGGAGGAAAATAATAAATTTAATAAATGGCTTAAAATAGAAAAATTAGCGTGTGAAGCTCAAGCAAAGTTAGGAGTGATTCCGAATAATATTGCTGAGAACCTCTCTGGTGCTATTGAATTTGATGTTGAATGTATCAGCGAAATTGAATCCATTGTAAAACATGATGTTATAGCTTTTCTGACATATATTGCTAAAAAAGCGGGAGTTGATGTTCGTTATCTTCATTATGGAATGACAAGTTCTGATGTTTTGGATACATGCCTTGCGGTGCAACTGAAAGAGTCCTGTGATATTTTGCTCGAGAATCTAAAAAATTTACTTGCAGCATTGAAAAAAAAGCTGAGGACTATAAAGATATTGTTTGTGTTGGACGCAGTCACGGAATGCATGCAGAACCAACAACTCTTGGAATAAAATTTGCCAGATTTTATGCTGAATTTAAACGCAATTATCAGAGATTAATTAGCGCGCAAAAAGAGATCTCAATTTGTAAAATATCAGGTGCAGTAGGCAATTTTGCAAATGTTGATCCGTTTGTTGAAGAATATGTAGCGAAAGAAATAGGACTCATACCTGAAATCATATCGTCTCAAGTCATTCCTCGTGATAGACATGCTATGTTCTTTTCAGTTTTGGGAGTGATTGCAAGCTCAATAGAAAATGTTGCTGTTGAAATTCGTCATTTGCAAAGAACTGAAATCGGCGAAATTTCTGAGCATTTTTCCACTGGGCAGAAGGGAAGCTCTGCTATGCCACACAAATGTAATCCTATTTTAAGTGAAAAGCTGACTGGACTCTCACGTTTAATACGCAGTTATGTTTTTCCTGCGTTAGAAAATGTTGCATTGTGGCACGAACGTGATATATCACACTCGTCTGTGGAAAGATGCATTGCTCCTGATGCTTGTATAACAATGGATTTTGCTTTAGTGCGATTAACAGATTTGATAGATAAATTGGTGATCAATAAGGAAAACATTGAAAAGAACTTAAATTCTTCAAAAGGTTTAGTTTTCTCACAGCGTGTATTGCTTGAGTTAGTAAATAGTGGTTTGGCGAGGGAAGAGGCGTATAAAATTGTTCAGAGCAATGCAATGAAAGTGAAACAAAACAACAGTGATTTTCTGGCCGAATTGAAACAAGATAAATCCTTACTTGAAGTTATTAACTCTGAAAAACTTGAATCTTTGTTTGATTTGAAGTATTATACGAAACATATAGATCGTGTGTATAATAAGGTTTTTAATTAGGCTGAGTAGCTCAGTTGGTAGAGCAGGAGGATCATAATCTCTTGGTCGGGGGTTCGAGCCCCTCCTCAGCCACTCGAACTAGACTATGTTTAGCAAAAGCAGCGCCCTAAGTGCACTGAGTGGAATAGTGTGACTCAGTGTCAGCTACTTGGAGTGAGTTGTATATCCACTCAGGTGAGGAGACAATGGATAAGAGATTGTGAAAAGGGTTTAGCTTTTGGCCTATGATCTCTTTAAATGACAGAATTTCACTACAAAACTTAACTTTCTTCTATGCAGTTAGCTAAGTCAAGAAAGGTGAATCTATCTCTTGTTGTAAACGCAAGATCGACCACTTTACAATATTGTTCTTTATTCCAACTGAGGTGCTCTGGTAAGTGTGGAATTGATAGATCTTCAAATATTTTTTGCAGGTGTTTTGCAGGTAGTAAATTTTGCTTAATTAAACTGGAAATATTATGCCATTCTTTACAAATAATCTCTTGGATTTTTTGCTGCAGAATTTGCTTCTGTTCAAAAGTTCTTACAAATTTGATATTATCAAAGCACTGAGTTACATGTTTTACATCTAAAGTGGTCGGTTTGATAATCGGGTTTTGTATTGATAATATCTTTTCCTGCAAATTAGCCATGGTAATCGTTGTGACAGCAATTTTTTCGCCATGTAGTAAGGAATAATCTCTTGTTACCATTTCCATTGCGTGAGCTATCATATGCTCTCCTTGGCTTGCAGAATAGCTGCCTTTTGATATTACCATTCCAAGTCCTGAAATTAGTAGGACTTCCATAAGTAATAGGACCACTTTTCTACTTCTTTTAGTAAGCGCCGTATACTCTCTTAGCAAAATTTGCTCCAAATCGCGAACAAGTGTAAAAGGTAATTCATTGTATTCTGTGCCAAGCAACAAATGAGATAGTAGCCAGTCAGCCTGAACTGTTGAACGACAAATGAAATCTGCAAATCCGCTTAATGTGAGACGCAGTGGTGCATTGGCAAGTATGTCTATATCTATATATACTGCTCTTGGAAGATGTGCTTTGAACGCTTTTTTATATCCATTTACTAATATTGAAGCATTTGCAGAGGTATATCCATTCATAGAAGCGGCTGTTGGGAACGATATATAATCTTTTTTCTCGAGGTAGCTTGCATATTTGCAGATATCGTTAACAGTGCCGCTACCAAATGCAACTATTAAGTCACTGTCTTTTGCTTTGTTTCTAACTAGATTTACGGTTTCAAGAGAGGCAGCTCTGCTTGGTGTCATGCAAGTAGCTGACACTGGGATCCAGGAAAACAACTTATGGATTCCAGTGTCACGCGCTGGAATGACAGGTGGAGCTGGAATAATTAAGTTAGGAATTTTATTAAGTACGTTTTTGTTTAAAAGTTTTGCTGTATTTTCATCTGCAACTAGAAAGATGTCATTTCCGTGTCGTGTGCATATTTCATAGATATCATCAGCAAGGTGGTAATCTGTTATTACTTCCCTTAGAAAAGTTTGTTCGGTTTGATGTAATATTTGTTTTAAATAGTGCATAGAGTCTTTACAATATAGCAATATAATTATTTTAAGGTTGACATGAAAATTGACCCTGTAGAGCTAACGAGGAAATTGATCTCTTTTGAGAGTATAACACCAAGGGACGGCGGGACAATAGAGGATATAGCAACAATCTTCAAGAAGAGCGGCTTTGATTGTGAGATTTTAGAATTTGGTGATAAAGTTAAAAATCTTTATGCGAAATATATAAATGGAGTACCAAATTTGTGCTTTGCTGGGCACGTTGATGTTGTACCACCGGGTCAGTTAAAAGATTGGGCATTTGGTCCATTTAATCCAGAAGTGAGGGATGGAATGCTATATGGAAGAGGGGCCGCTGATATGAAAAGCGGAGGAGCTGCATTTATTGCTGCTATGGTAAATTTGATTGCAGAGAAGTTTCAATTTAATGGTTCGATAAGTGCATTGATTACCAGTGCTGAAGAAAGCATGGAAGAATATGGAACAAAGGCAGTTTTGGAATGGATGAAAAATAAGCAGAAAAAGATAGATTTTTGTGTGGTTGGCGAACCAACCAGTAGTGAGAAATTAGGTGATACCATAAAAATAGGCAGAAGAGGTTCTGTAACATTTGAATTAATTTGCCATGGAAAACAAGGGCACGTTGCCTACCCAGACCTAGCAGATAATCCAATATATAAGGTAATATCGATATTGAGTAAGGTAAAAAATACTACTTTTGATCATGGTAATAAATATTTTCAGCCTTCACATTGCGAAGTTACTACTATCGATGTTGGAAATAATACTAGCAATCTAATACCTGGCTCAGCAACTACACGTTTTAACATTCGATATAACAATGAACAAACACCGGGTGGCTTATATAAGCTGATTGATGAAATATGCTCCAGTGTAACTAGCGATTATAAACTTTCTGTGCATAGCAGCAGGGACGTTTTCCTCTCTACTCCCGATAGAAATACTGATATTATGCTTGATGCAATAAGTAAGGTTACCAACATTGATGCTATACTTAGCACAAGTGGTGGCACATCTGACGCTGCGTTTATCAAAGATGTTTGTCCAGTGATTGAATTTGGTATAATCAACAAAACTGCACATCAGATAAACGAATGCGTATCAGTAAACGATATACACAAGTTAACAGCTATATATAAGGAATTTATAGAAAATTATTTCAATCCCACTAATAAAATATTGAATCAGGTCAACGTGGTTAGTAATATATCTAGTGGTCCATTGTTAGCTTAGATGTAATCAGATCTCTTGCATAACTGTTGTTTGAGTAACAACTGGTATCATTCCAGCGCAGCCATAAAAATTCCTTGACAAACTCCGCCAGCGCCCTTATCATGATGGTGAAGCTATATTATTTATCTTCAGTCTGTGCAGATAAAACGACAAAAAACTCAATATACTTGGCGTATCATGTTTAATTTTTTGCACTATGTGCACCTTATATCTTTATAAAAATCTGGGTTTTTACCCACATAAGCTGAAACGCGCTTATAAAGCGTTTAAAACATAAAAAAACGCCAACTTAAAAAATGGATAGTGAATAACTAGCTACCCTAGGGTTTCTTTTGC
>CACPSE010000014.1:0-26543 GCA_902636535.1 uncultured Wolbachia sp.
CTAAAAACTCTTTGACATCTATACCTTCCTCTACACAATCAGCAGCATCCCATTTCTCAGGCTTACCTCGAGGAATTTCAAGCACAGCAAGTGATGCAACTCCGATCTCTAAAAGCTTTTTTTCAGCATTTTTTGCGTATTTATTACCTGCTTCATCATTATCTGGCCAAATGATAATATGCTTACCTTTAAGTGGTGACCAGTCTGTTTTATCAATTGGTGCGTTTGCTCCAGACATTGCTGTTGTTGCTGTGATACCTTGTTCTATCAGCGCTTCTGCACATTTTTCCCCTTCAACCAGAACAACTTTATCAGACTTTAAAATACTTGGTATGTTATAGAGAGGTCTTACTTTTGGCGCACCATACCGAGATTGTTTAACATCAAAAGGCTTATATTGCTTTTTTCCTTTAGGAGGATCAGAACGATAAATTTTTACAATGACCTGACCATTTTCATCATAATAATTCCAACTGTGGGTAATAAATTTCTCGAAGTCTTCGTCAGCCTTTGCGCATTTCTTGTTATATCCAAGACATTCACTTATAGAGGCCATCACTTCACAAAAGTCTCTCTTTGTATCTTTTCCCTGTGCACCTGCCCAAATATCAAGAACATCACCTTTCTGCCCAGTTGCAAAATCCTGCCAGAGTCCGGCTTTTCCACCAGTTAATGCTACTCTGAGGCTTTGTCCTTTGTTACCATGCACATCACCTATTCGGAATTCATCTCCATGAAAAGTTCCCCTTGGGAATAAATAAGAAAGGCATGATCTTATGTTTAATAATAGTTGTCTTTTTATTTCTTCTACATCAAATTGCTCTAATGGTTCTACAGTATTATTAAAATCATAATATTCATCATTTAAAGTATTTTTTTGTTTGACATCAGTTAAAAAATCTTGTACCATAAGTTGAAACTCCTTTTAAGATTAAGCGTTTGAAAGGTTTTTGAGTAAGGCTGTTTTGATTGGGGTCTTACTCTTTCATTATGTAAGTAAAAACTACGGTGGGGGTTCTCTTGGCAAAGCTTGAAAAATATATTAACAAGTAAAGGAAGTCAGTTCAGGTGAAAAGTGAGGTTTTAGTATCTTCTTTCTTTTAAGGAAAAATACTCTATTATAATTCTACTACATTTTACTCACCATGTCAACCACTTAGTTTTTATTCTGTTGATATATTTAAAATAAATTAAAAAAACTAATGTTTTCTTTCTGCTATATAATTCATAATGGTGTCTTTGATAGAAAACCCTCTACTATATATATACCGGGTTTCTTATGACTTTTTCTGAAAAAATTAAAAACTTTTTTCTTTGGAGGAGTTTGGCCTACCTATTAATGATAATCTTTTCAAGCCATCTGTAAAAATGAAAAGTTTCTGAAAACGGCAATTACTTTTTGGTTCATGAATAGAATTATTAAAGATGCTTTTTATTCAAATTTTAAAGGGCATTACAGGTGCTAAAGGGTACAGTTTAAAGTGGAATCACTTTAAAACGTAATTACAGGCTTTTTGCCTACCAATGAGACATAAAGTACGAAATATAAATCTTTGTCTCTATTTTGAACTATTAGCGGTAGTTAGCTGGTTCTTTACATTAAATAACTCAGCTATATTATAGTGCATTTTTTATATTAACTAAATCTCTTAATTGATCGTTGTTAAATTCTGTAATCCAACTCTCGCCACTACTTATAGTTAGGTTTGCTAATTCCTTCTTGCTTTGAATCATCTCATCAATACGCTCTTCAAATGTACCTGTTGAAAGTAGCCTGTACACCATGACATTACGTTCTTGCCCGATACGATAGGCCCGATCTGTTGCTTGTGCTTCCACTGCTGGATTCCACCATAAATCGTAATGTATTACATGGTTTGCCGCTGTTAAATTAAGCCCTGTTCCACCAGCTTTTAAAGACACTATAAGAATGTTGGACTGGAATAAGTTTTGAAAGTCATTAATCATTGTATCACGTGCTTTTCTAGAAAGTCCTCCATGTAAAAATGGCACTTCTGATTCAAACCTTTCTTCAAGTAGCCTAGCTATAATCTCACCCATTTCAGTGTATTGAGTAAATATCAATGATTTTTCTGCAACTTCACCAATACTAATCAATATTTCCTCAAGCATCTGCATTTTACCGGATTGTTCAATACTCGCACGCTTTTTCTTGCCAAACTGTGATGGATGGTTACAAATTTGCTTTAAAGCATTGATAAGTTTAAAGATTAGTCCCTTACGTTCAATCCCTTCACTTTTTTCTATCTTCTCCATAGTTGTATCAACAACCTTTTAATAAAGCGCTGTTTGCTCTGAAGTGAGGGAACAATAACGATTGTTCTCAATTTTATCTGGTAAATCCTGAATAATGCTTTTATCACTCTTAAGCCTACGTAACATAAAAGGGCTAGTGATTTTCATAAACCTTTCTAGACAAGTTTTATCTCTTGCTTTTTCAATCGGTGTTGCAAAGCTGCTTTTAAACTGCTTAGGAGTACCAAGATAAGATTTGTTGATAAAGTCAAAAATGCTCCAATACTCAAGCAACCTATTCTCAACAGGCGTACCACTCATAGCTATCTTATGTTTTGCTGCAATAGTTTTAATTGCCTTGGTTTGTTCGGTATTAGGATTTTTTATATTTTGTGCTTCATCAATCACGAGCAAAAACCAGCGAATTTTATTAAGTTCTTTTTTATCACGACGTGCAAGACCATAGGATGTTAGAGCTACATCATAATCACTTGCCAATTCTCGATTTTGTCCGTGATAGACGAAAAGCTTTAATTCTGGTGCAAAACGTTCCATCTCTCGTTGCCAATTACTTAATATGCTTGTGGGAGCTACTACCAAGACTCTGTCCCGATCCAAAAACCCTGTATTTTTGCAACACAGAATAGCTGCTATAACCTGTAATGTTTTACCAAGACCCATATCATCAGCAATTATGCTACCAAACCCGTTTTCTATGTTCTGTACAAGCCAACTAAATCCACGTTCTTGATATGGGCGTAGTTGTGCTATTAGATTATTTGGTGTAGTAACAGGTGTGTAAGTATTAAGTTTATTAAATAAGCTTGTAAGCTGCTGGTCAAATGCTACTTTAGTTTCATTTACTTCTCCTGTTAGAGCAGCTTGCATAAGCTCTGCTTGACTTAAATAATCAGGCAATTTATCAAGTTTTTTTAATAAAGCTTCTACCTCTTTGTCATCCAAAAGGACGTACTGATCGACTATTCGCACAAGCCCTCGGGAATCTTTTAGCAATTTTTTAAATTCTGTAACGCTTAGTTTTTTATCTCCTATTGCTACTTTCCAATCAAATTTCAATAAATTTTCCAGCGTTAAAAAGCTTTCGCGATCTTCTTTTATTTTATCTTTAGTAGACAAATTAAGACTTAATTGTGGTTTTAAGATTTTTTGTAAAGATTTCGGCAAAATAACTTTGATGCCTATTGCTCTTAGTACAGGCAAGATATGCAAAAATAATGGTGCAAAATTATCTAAATTAAATGATAATGTGCTATTATCGTCAATCGACTTTTCTAGTTCAGGTATATATTCAGACAAAAGTGCAAGATCAGATAAAATACTAAGCTTTACGTTTTGATTAGAGAGTGCTTTTTCCAGCTTGATGAATGACTTCTCATCATCCAGTGATAACTGTACCTCAAGTTCAAATTTTTCATGGTGATCTTTTATCATTAAATAGAGTTTGTAAGGTTTATCTGCTAAATAAAGACGTGAAAGCCAGAGATTAATTGCTTGCGGTATTTCCTTGTTGCTAAACTCAGTAAACTTGTATGATCTTCCAGTAAAGAATAATTCAAAGATGGATTTATCTCTATGCTTATCCAGTGATGCAGGAAAGTTATCTTCTATATACCCTAAAAGGATGAGAGAGATAGCAACATTTACTTGTTCCTCTGGTTCCATAACGATTTCTTGATATTTAATCAATAGAGGCGGACAAATAGATGATATCTTGCTATGAATTTCCTTAACTGACTCATTAAACAACGCCGGAATCCACCTAATTATTACTTCTCCTCTTTTGTTTTGTAATACTTGTTGTATTAGCGCTGACTTTTCCATTAGCATATGTGCAAACTGTGAAATCATATGCATGAAGCGAAGTTCAGGGTTAAGTTTGTGGAGTAACGAACTAGGAATATCATTTAAAAATCGTGCTACATCCCTCAATACATTTCCACTGAGCCTAAATAAATTAGTTGTACCATTGCTCACTTGAGTAAGGTAATGCTGATCATCAATGAATAGTTGAAATGTTTGCCAATTCTCAATATTTCCCCATCTTTTAATAAATAGCTCCTCTTCTGATAGTTCCTTCTTAGAAGCTGGATAGTACACTAATCTTCCTGCAGGATACTTTTGCCAATGCTTATAAGCTATCTGTAAGATATTATGAAAGTTTTTTTCAAAAAAAAGTGGATTATCTGTTAAAATACTACTGATACAATCAAAAAGGTTAGGAATAGTTGATAAATCAATATCATTTAAAATTGCTTGGTTATGTATTCTAATTTTAGAACATGCCATAAATATATCATCTATCTTTAAAATGTTTTGAGCATTTTCTAATTTTCCATTCCCAAAATCATCGATAAGTGCTGACAAATTACAATTATGAATATTAAAAATCATGAAGGGGTTTTTATCAATTTCTGCAGCAATAAGATAAATTACAGCAGCAATGTGTTTACAAGGCATAGCCCAATCAGGACAACTACAACTTGCATTCATCTCCTGCCAATTTGAAGGAAATAATTTAATCCCAAGATCATTAAGCTTATCAAACAAGCTGGCTGATAATTGTCTATTTATCAATTTAGCTAATATAGCTGGTGAAGTTTCAATAATTTGACGAATGGTCTGTTGTTCTGATGAGCTTAATTCATTGAGTATAATTTTGACTTTATATGGTTGAGGTTTTGAACCACGATATGGGTAAGATCCTGAGCTATGAACTTTAGCTGTAACTATGTGACCATTAATTTTAATACCAAAAGCTCGACCAGTATTAGCACAAGTTCTGCCACGTGGAAGACGGTTATCATAATCTATTCCGTCAAAAGACTGGAGCCACTTCTTACCCCACCATGTTCTTCCATAAATAGTCATCTTGTAAAACTATATATTTTAACCTAGATAAGCTAGATGCTGATTCTATGGACGATTTTCTCTGAATATGCAAAACTCATCTTGAACTACTACAAAATGTTAATTATAACAACAGAGAGGGCAAAAGCAATAAACACTTATATCAAAGGAAAAATTGATTAAGGGAAAAGTGAAACTTTTTAAAGGTTGTTTAATACCTTTACACCTGTGATTGTAGCACTAATGTTGTGCGATAAATGTACAGTGAAAATGTCATCAGAAGTTACCCAATTATTGAGTAGTTTTTTTTACGGCGTCAAGACTCTTGCCAGCATAGAAAATATCAGTTCCTATATAAATATCCTTATGGGCTAAAAGAAACTTCTATTGGTTGATAGAAAACAGAAAAAAACTATTTAAAAAGTATACTCAACAATATAACAAGGAAGCATAAGTTAGGAAAAGTAGTAGGCCGTTGATAAGGATTTGCCTATTTTCTCGATCAACTAGCTTTTGTATAAGTACTGATGGGTCAATATAAATGAGTAGTTCTGGGAAGCTTACTTTATCGGCTAATCTATATTAGCGTCATAGAGGATTTATATATTTCAAGCATGTTAATTATTTTTTCTGGATCATTTAGGAAACTATAGTAGACTTTACAACTCATTAATTATCACTTAACTTACCTCCTAGTAAGTTCTTGAGTTATGTATGGATAACACGTTGATAATATTAGCAGCAGGAAAAAGCAGTAGAATGAATTCACAGTACTCAAAAACACTACACCTAGTAGGAAATTTTACTCTTTTAGAGCATATAATTCACAATGCAAAACCGCTGAGTTTAAAAAGTCTATCAATTGTCATTAACAAGCCTTTTCTAAAGGAGTTAGAAAGATTTAGTACCTTAAAAGATATAATTGATAAATATAATATAAAATTGATAATTCAAGAAAATATTACAGGTACTGGCACTGCAGTTAAAATTGCCCTAGAAAGCCTGGAGCGGTTATCTGACCAAGACATAGTTTTAATACAGTACGGAGACACCCCGTTTATATCTAGTGATACAGTTATGAGAATGACTGATTGTTTAAAGTGTAATAATAAAAATTTAGTTCTTCTTGGATTTAATAGTCAAGATAAGCAATATGGAAGATTAGTAATTGATGATAATGACAATGTTCAAAAAGTCTTGAAAAGTGAAGATGAAATTCTTCTTGCAAACTCTGGAATAATGGTTTCATACGCTAAAGATCTTTATACCCTAATAAAAGAAGTAAAATTTAATGATTCGACCAACGAATGTTGTCTTAATGATATAATACCCATTGCAGCAAGCAATAACTTACGTGCAGGTTATGTAGTCGCTGACGAAAAGGAAGCAATGGGGGTAAATAACAAAGAGGATTTGGTCAAAGCAGAACGTTATTTTCAGGCAAATAGAAGAAGACAACCAACCCTTCTTTCATAACTATATTTTTTTATTCATTGATCCTTAATTTAAGTTGACATTTGTTTTATACTAGTTTTATAATGCTTTTTAAGTCTTACTTGTAAGATGATAGGTGTGAAAGATTTTCCTGGTTGTAGTGAGAGGGACACATGGGAATATTAATAACAGGTGCTGCAGGTTTGATAGGATCGGCTTTAGTAGAAAAGTTAGAAAAGCAGGGTTATGAAGTAATAAGCTGCGATATTAGGTTTCGCGACAACCCACTCAGTTTTTTTTCAGAAGATATAATGCCGCTACTCGCTAAGTGTACGGGGGTTATTCATCTGGCTGCAATTTCTAGAGTTATACATGGTGAGCTTTATCCTGAATTGTGCCAAAAAGTTAATGTCGATGGTACAATCCAATTCTTAGAATTCTGCAAGTCGCTTCCGAATAAACCATGGTTTATATATGCAAGCAGTAGAGAAGTATATGGAGAACAAAAGGAACTACCAGTTGCAGAGTCTGCTAGTATCAACCCAATAAATAATTACGCCAAAGGTAAAGCATTTATTGAAGAACAAGTAATAAATTTAAAAGGTTCTAACTTTAATGTAGCAATATTACGCTTCTCAAATGTATATGGTGGTTTACTAGATCATAGTAGTAGAGTAATTCCTGCACTCTGTATCAATGCATTGAAAGGCGATCCAATTAGGATAGAAGGTAAAGAATGTGTTTTTGATTTTACCTATTTGGATGATGTTATAGAGGGTATATACTTAACTGTTAAATATTTACAAAACGAGAAATCTTCTCTTCCTGCTATTCATCTTACTACTAATAGCCCATGTACTTTAGAAAACTTAGCAAAAACAATATTAAAAGTCACGGAAAGTGATTCTAGAATTGATTTTTATCCTCCAAGAAATTTTGACGTAACTAAGTTCCATGGTGATTTTACTAGAGCTAAAGAGCTACTTGGTTGGTCTCCAAAGCATTCATTAAAAGTAGGATTAGGTAAATTTATAAAAAGTCTACAAAACAATACACAAGAATATCCTAACAATATAGATATGGTAATATATGAAAATATTAAAAGTTATTCATGGTTACCCTCCTTATTATAGCGCTGGTTCGGAGGTTTACAGCCAAACTCTTGCCCATGAACTAGCCAATAATAATGAGGTACAAATATTTACTAGGCATGAAAACAGCTTCTTACCTGATTTCCATTATACTATAGCTCTGGACTGTAGTGATTCCCGGATCTTACTGAATTTAATTAATATACCTACAACTAAATATCGTTACAAATTTATCAATGAAGAAGTAAATATAAAATTTAAAAGAATAATAGATAACTTTCAACCAGATCTTATACATTTTGGTCATCTTAATCATCTATCAATTACTTTACCAGAAGTTGCTTTTAAAGAAAATATACCTACAATTTTTACGCTACATGATTTTTGGTTAATGTGTCCAAGAGGAAGATTTATTCAACGTAATTCTGAAGATTTGTTACGGCTTTGTGATGGACAGAAGGATCAAAAATGTGCAACCCAATGTTACAAGGGGCATTTTACAGGAGATGAAGAATTCTTGAATTCAGACTTAAATTATTGGGAACAATGGGTTGCAACTAGAATGAAGCAAACAAAGAAAGTAGTGGACTATATAGATTACTTCATTGCTCCGTCAAAATTCTTAATGGATAAATTTACTCAAGACTTTAATGTTCCGATAAACAAAATTTCTTATCTTGATTATGGTTTTGATCTAAATCGTCTTAAGAATAGAAATAGGGTGCAAGAAAAAGGGTTTATTTTCGGTTATATAGGTACTCATACTCCCGAGAAAGGGGTTGACCTATTATTGAAGGCTTTTTCTCGCTTATCATCTAAAGCAAAACTTAGAATTTGGAGAGCGGCAAGGGAAGAAACTAAAACTTTAAAAGCGATTGCCGATCAGTTTCCACATGCTGTTAAAGAAAGGATAGAATGGATGGGAAGTTATAACAATAAAAATATAGTTACTGATGTATTTAATAAAGTTGATGCGATAGTTGTTCCTTCAATTTGGGGTGAAAATTCACCATTAGTAATACATGAAGCACAGCAACTGAGTGTACCAGTAATAACGGCTGATTATGGTGGCATGGCAGAATATGTAAGAGATGGAATAAACGGACTATTATTTAAGCATAGAGATACAAATAGTTTGTCAGAAAAAATGCAAGTCCTATCTACAGACCAGGAATTATACAGTGAACTGACCCAAAGAGGCTATCTTTATACTAAAAATGGTAATGTACCTTCTATAAGTGAGCATACTGAGAAACTTAACAAAATTTACCGTAATGTTATTGAAAATAAAGGCAAATCAGTGGCTACAAAACCTGGTCCTTGGAGAATTACTTTTGATACTAATCCAGATTACTGCAACTTTGCTTGTGTAATGTGTGAATGCTTTTCACCATATAGTAAAGTTAAAGAGGAGAAGAAAGCTAAAGGGATAAAACCCAAGATAATGTCAATAGAAACTATCAGGAAGGTAATTAAGGAAGCAGATGGAACACCTTTAAGGGAAATCATTCCTTCTACTATGGGTGAGCCTTTAATGTATAAAAGCTTTGATGGAATAATCAATTTGTGCCATGAGTTCGGCCTGAAGCTTAACCTCACGACCAATGGTTCTTTTCCTATTAAAGGAGCTAGAAAATGGGCTGAACTATTGGTTCCAATTTTATCTGATGTTAAGATTTCCTGGAATGGGGCAACTAAAGAAACTCATGAAAGAATCATGAAAGGTTCAAAATGGGAAGTAGTGACAGAAAATTTAAAAACTTTCCTTGAAGTTAGAGATAAATACTTTAGCGATACAGGTGAAAGGTGTACCGTTACTTTACAATTAACATTTTTAGAAAGTAATTTACATGAACTTTACGACATAGTTGAGATGGCTATAAAAAATGGCATAGATAGAGTTAAAGGACATCATCTTTGGGCACATTTTAAGGAAATTAAGGATCTATCTATGAGGAGAGATGAATTAGCAATTAGTAGATGGAATACGGAGGTGGGAAGGTTATATGAACTTAGGGATAATATGCTATTGCCAAATGGTAAAAAGATAAAATTAGAAAATTTTACGATCCTTTCTCAAGAGGGTATCAAGGATTTGGCTCCAGGTGGTCAGTGCCCATTTTTAGGTAAAGAAGCATGGATAAACAATGAAGGCAAGTTTAGTCCCTGCTGTGCTCCAGATGAACTACGCAAAACATTAGGAGATTTTGGCAATGTTAATGAAGTTAAACTGGAGGAAATATGGCAAAGTAGCGAGTACCTAAACTTACAAAAGAATTATTTAAACTATGAATTATGCAAAACATGCAACATGAGAAAACCATTAGTCAATTAATGAAAGATAGTGAGTACCTTAAATCTATTAGGGTTTCCCCCTGTGAAAGGTTTCACCAATTGTCAGAAAATCCTTTGTACAAAAATAGATTTATTAGAGTTGATAAATTTCACGAGCCTGGCCTTGCACCAGTTTATGATGAGACAGGCGCTTATCACATCGATGCAATGGGAGAAGCAATTTATCGCGACAGATTTTTAAAAACTTTTGGATTTTACTGCAATAGAGCAGCCGTAGAAGATGACACAGGGTATTACCATATTGATCCATCTGGATGTAGAGTATACAAACATTCGTATCAATGGATTGGTAATTACCAAGAAGATATTTGTGTGATTAGAAAGCATGATAAGTTTTTTCATATTGATTTGAACGGCAATAGAGTTTATGAGCAAGAATACAATTATGTTGGGGATTTTAAGGATGGTATCGCTGTAGTCCATAAAGATGGTAAAGCTACACATATTAATAATCATGGAAAGTTAGTACATAATAAATGGTATAAAAAGCTTAATGTTTTTCATAAAGGATTTGCTATTGCAGAAGATAAGCATGGCTGGTTTCATATAGATATTAATGGCAATCCTGTTTACCGGCAAAGATTTAAAATGGTAGAAGCATTCTATAATGGCATGGCAAAAGTTGAAACTTTTGAAGGTGTATTAGGACAGATCGATATTACCGGAAACGTAAAGTTTAGTATTTTTGATTTAGATAAAGAATCTCAAGTGCATAAGATTTCTGCAGAACTTTCAGCCTTTTGGAAAACTTACCTCGCAAATGTTGCTATTGAACTTGATTTGTTAAATATCTTACCTGCAACTATGCCAGTTTTATCTCAAAAGTTAAATATTATCGTTCCAAATCTAGAAAGGCTGTTAAGGGCGTTGTGGGAAATAGGGTTTATTGATTACGATAAGAACAAGGACTTATGGCAACTATCATCAAAAGGTAAGTGTTTTAAGGAAATACCATTTTTGCCTAAAGCAGCAGCAATGTGGGCAAGGGTTGCCGCTGAAAAGAATTGGTTAAAAATTGCCGATATATTAAGGCAGGAGTCAATATCTTCATTTGAATCTTTTAAGGAGAAAGAAACATCAGAAGACAGGAAAATAGCGTTTTACCAAGCATTGCTAGGATATTCCAGGTTTGACACTAAAGAGTTTAATTCTAGGGTTAATATAGATGGTGCTAAAAATATATTGCTATTTGGCGTACACTCTTTATTTCTTGCTTATTCTGATATACACAATAAAGGTTCTATAGGCTTATATTATTACAACGAACATAAAGTGCCTAGGCAGGCAGTAGAAGATTTAAAAATTAAACTCATAACTCAAGAAGAATTATCAGCTACAAATTATGAATTAGGGGTCTTTTGCCGCTTTCTGCAGCATTATGATGATAATAAGGTATTGTCTTATTTAAAATTGGTAAAAAATAAAGGAATACCACGCGTTTTAGTGATAGAAACTATCCTAGATTACTACTCCCCAGTGGGAGGTTCTGTAGATATTAATGTAATGGTTGAAACAGGGGGTAAACTAAGGACATTGAGCGATTGGAAAAGAATACTAAAACAAGTAAAAGGGCTTAAAATTTTTAGTATTGTACCTTTAACAGATTATTTATCAGTTATTGACATTAGGTGTTAATATATGAAAGCATTGCAAAAAAATGGTTTTTTTATTATCAAAAATCTAGTTCCTTTAGAGTTAATAACTCAGTCTTTAAATGATATAATAAGCAAGATATCAAAGTTATCTCAAGAATTAGGTGTTTCAACTTCTGACTATTTAAACTGCACTGGAAGATGGGGTACATCATCTCAGGTAACTAGAATTGTATCTCAAGTATTAGATAAAATTATTAAAAATTATCTTGAAAAGTCACTTCAATGCCAGATACTGCAGAAAAAATCAAATGTTATATGTAAAACTGCTGATTTAATAGATGCAGTTCCCTTCCATCAGGACATCTCTTATAGCTTTAATGACCCTTATCATTTTTCTGTTTGGCTAGCTTTGAATAATGTCAATAAAACTTCAGGTGCACTACAAGTTATAGAAGATAGTCACAACTGGAAAATACAGCCTCTAGTTGATTTTTGGCATCCATACTTTTTGGATCAATACTCGGATAACCGGGAAAATTATAAAATTAAGTCACTACCTATTTCAGCAGGAGATGCGATAGTTTTTGATTCACGGTTATGGCATGGTAGTGATAAGAATATAGATGCTAAAGATAGGTTTGCTTATGTTACGAGATGGGTTGTAAAAGATAAAAGTCTTCCTTGTGTGCCAAAACCTCAGCCTTCAGTTTTTGGTATATTAAACTGTGGTGCATTAACAGAATTTATACTGAGAGAATACTTATCATTATTTCGTCGCCAGGAAAGAATAAAAACAAAAAATATGGAAGAACTTATTAAGAGCTGGTTAGCCTTTATTACAGACACAACTACAAATATTTCTGAGGTCAACACTGCTGAAGCTAAGCGAGATTTATATAAGCTACTTATTCTGAATCAAGCGTCAGCACTACATGATGCTGGAGACATTTCAGGAAAAATATACAAAAGTTTATGGTTTTCACTGCTTGTATTTCTCAATAAAAAAGTCAATGTGGTGGAGCTAGCATTATAAATGAACAAAAGGAGAGTTGGTAGTTTCAAGTATATATTGGTGTTCATTTTGAATATCTTATCCAAGTTTAAGCTTAATGTGCTTGTAATGTTCCTGGTTGCCCTAGTAGTGGCTGTTGATTTATCTTTTATAAAGTATTTAGTAAAAAATATCTTAGATACAGCTGTAAAATATCAAGAAGGTAATGTAATTGAAAATCTTTTATTACCTGTAAGCGCTTATGTTTGTATGGCATTACTTATTACTACTGCTTTTAGATTCTATGGCTATTTTGTTGACATTCGAATGTTTACCTCAATGCGTCAAAAAATAGCTGATATGTCTTTTTACAGGCTGCTTCAGCAAGACCATTCCTATTATCAAAACAACCTATCCGGAAGTTTAGTATATAAGGTCAGTAACTTAATGGATAGTGTGATAGAGCTAATAAGACTGCTTATAGACTGTTTCTTTAGTTATAGTATAGCATTAATCTTGGCTATTTATACTTTATCACTAGTAAATATAAAGTTTGCAATAGCTACATTCATTTGGGTGAACATTTTTATTTTGATTTCGGTTTTCAGTTTTCGGGTGCTTACCGGATTAGCCGATGATCATTCTAAACAAAGTTCACAAGTAATAGCGGGTATAGCCGACAGTATTTTAAATGTTATATCAGTAAGGTTATTTTCTCGGCAAGCGCATGAGAGGCATAAATTTTTTCAAGTATGCAAGAAAAAAACTATTGCAGAAAGAAAATTACAATGGGCATACTTTTGGCTTTGGTTTATATATGGCTATTCATTTGATATACTCCAAGCAGTAAACTTGTATTTTTTAATTCATGATTATCAATTGAACAAGATTGCAATAGGAGATATTGCTCTTGTACTTGGAATTAATATATCGATTATAGAGTTTCTTAACCATCTAACTAGGAATCTTACCCAATTTTCTACTCATTTCGGCAAAGTTTCAGATGCATTGCCAATCTTGACTACCGTACCAGAAATTCAAGATAAGGAAAATGCTAAAAAATTAAATTTATTAAGTGGAAGAATAACGTTTAATAATGTTTCTTTTTCTTATGAGGGTCAGAAGTCATTATTTCAAGATTTTTCAGTTACCATTAATCCTTGCGAAAAGGCAGGTCTAGTTGGTTATTCTGGAGGTGGTAAATCTACTTTTATAAACTTAATCATAAGGCTATTTGATGTTAAAAAAGGTAATATACAGATTGATAATCAAGTAGTATCGGAAGTTACACAGAGTTCTTTGGGGCAACAAATATCTGTAATACCTCAAGAACCATTGTTGTTTCATGATACTATTTTAGCAAATATTATATATGGTAAACTTCAATCTACTATCGAAGAAATAATAAGAGCTGCAAAGCTGGCTGGTATTCACGATTTCATTATGACTCTACCCGATCAATATGAAACTGTAGTCGGAGAAAAAGGCATAAAGCTATCTGGAGGGGAAAGACAAAGAATAATCATAGCGAGAGCATTTCTAAAAAACGCTCCGATATTATTTTTCGATGAGCCAACTAGTCAGTTAGATTCTATAACAGAGAAAACAATTCAAATGAGTTTATTTAAGTTGATGGAAAATAAAACCACCATTACTATAGCACACCGTATTTCTACACTTTTACATATGGACCGAATTCTAGTATTTAACAAAGGAAAAATTGTCCAAGATGGTAAACACGCTGAATTAGTTTCTAAGCAAGGTCTTTACAAGGAACTTTGGAATGCTCAAATTGGTTGTTTGAATGGCAAAAAATAAGATGGAAAAAATTATTGATCTGAGAAGTGACACTACAACTCTGCAGAGCTCCAACGTTATACATGCAATAAGTAATGCAACTGTTGGAGATTTTGCTTATGGTGAAGACAAAAGCTGTAATGACTTATCAGAATATTGCAAACAATTATTCAAAGTAGAAGAAGCATTATTTGCAACCAGCGGTATGCTTGCAAATAGATTAGCCATTGCCAGTCAAACAAGTCCTGGGGATGAACTAATAACTCATTATAATTATCACGTTAATTTTTTCGATAGCGCAGGCAATGCAAAAGTAAATAATATCGTATTTAATTGTATTAGAAATAATAGCGGAATCTTAGATGTTGCTGAAGTAGAATATGCTATTAATTCTAAGCCAAGGAACAAAATTTTTGCTCAGGTGAGTCTTGTTTCTATAGAAAATAGTATAAACGGGTTTAATGGTAAAATTTATCCTTTTGAAAAACAAGTCGAGTTATATCACTTTTTAAAAGCTCACAATGTAAATCTTCATTTAGACGGTGCAAGAATATTTAATGCTCATGTCGAAACAAATATTGCTTTAGCAGATTATGCTAAATATGTGGATACAATGAGCTTTTCTTTTACCAAAGGACTTGGAGCTCCTTTTGGTTCAATGCTTATGGGTAAAAGAGAGATAATTGAAAGGGCTAAAAAGCTACAGGTTTGGCTAGGTAGTGGTTATCATCAGATAGGGTATTGTGCTAATGCAGCAAAGTATGTACTACAGAACAATATTTCTAGGCTTAAAGAAGACAATAAACTCGCCAAACTGTTTGCAGACAAGATTAAGGAAATTCCACACATAAAACTGGTACTACCTTATCCAGAAACTAATATAGTAAGCTTTAGTATAAAAGCACTAAATGTAACTAATGAGGTTTTCTTGAGTAAGTGCCAAGCTTATGGTTTATTGCTTTTTCCTTGGCTCGAGTCTCATATAAGAGCAGTTACCCATCTTGGCACAAAGGAAACAGACATCATGAAAGCTGCTGAAATTATAAAGGAGGTTGTGTTAAATTTAATATGAGAGTAAAAATAGATTTCTTTAGCGATTCAAACACTGACCCTTCAGCTAAAATGAGGGAAGCGATGGCTAAAGCAAAAGTTGGAAACGAAGCTGCATGTGAAGATCCAACTGTGAACGAATTAGTGGCAACCGCATGTAAAATATTAGGTAAACCTGCAGGAATCTTTTTGATTTCAGGAACGATGTCCAATGTAATTGCTTATAAAGTACACATTCAAAGACCTGGTGATTACTTGCTGCTTGATGAAACTTCACATCCACTCATAGTACAATCTGGCTTGATCGCAGCCCAGGCACATGCTACTCCTTTGCCCATCAAAGGTACAAGAGGAATATTTACTGGAGAACAAATTGTTGAGTTTATTACTCGTCCTAGTTTAAGAAATATTCCGAGAGTTGGGCTTGTTTCTATCGAACAAACGACAAATTTTGGAGGTGGAGCTGTGTGGCCTTTAGAATATATTCAAGAGATCTCAAGTCTCTGCAAAGAGAATGACGTATTCACTCATTTAGATGGAGCAAGACTGTTCAACGCTTGTGCTCATACTAAAATATCTCCAAAGGAGTATGCAAGTTATTTTGATTCGGTATTCATTGATTTTAGTAAAGGATTAGGTGCTCCAATGGGTGCAATATTGCTTGGAAGTGAAGATTTTATTGAAAAAGCTTGGTACTATAAGTTTCAAATTGGCGGAGGTATGCACCAAGCTGGCATTATTTCAGCTGCATGTTTATATGCTCTACGTAATAATGTAAATTCTTTAGAAGAAGATCATAAAAAAATGCAGCACCTTATAGAAGGCCTAGACTCCATAGATCAAGTTATAATTGATATCGACCTGTATAAAACTAATATAGCGTATTTTTCATTACGTACTAATTGTATATCTACTCAAGAATTAATAAACGTACTAATGACAAATTATGGAATTAGAATGGCTAACATCAAAGGTAAAATCAGAGCTATAACACATAGAGATATAAGCTATGAAGATATTAATACTACTGTATCTGCTATAAGAAAGATACTAAGTAATTTTCTGCACTAATTGTTTGCAAACTTCTTGTCAAACAATATTATACCAATATAGTATTATGCTAGCATCTGCATAGAGCTATTTGGGAATAGGTATGAACTTTGTCTTCTTTCAATATTTACTATTCTTCTGTGGATATATGCTGCTTTATTTATCAAGACAAAGTATACCAATTGCTCTACCACTGTTAATAGATACTGACCATGTAAAATTAAGCTATTTTTTTGCCTGCTTTTCTTTTTTTTATGGAGTATCAAAATTTGTTAATGGAATAATCATGGACTCCAAAAATAATCCATTATTTATGTTTGGGCTATGCAATATTGCAACTGGATTATTAACCATTGGTATAACTTTATCATATAATAATCTAACTTTATTACTGTTAACATTAATATTATTAGCTTGGACACAAGGGTTAGGTTGGCCAGCTATTACCAAGTTTATGGTTACAAACTCTAGCATCTCTTCAATTGCATCATCATGGGGAGTTATGAGCGCATCTCAGCAACTTGGTTCTTGTATTACTTTAATTGTATTACCAAGTATAATTAAAATATATAATGCAAAAAGTGCATTTTTGTACTCTGGTTTCTTATGCTTACTTTTTGGAATTTATATAATATTAAAGGCATATTACAAAGAAAGTGCCAACTTTACTACCTATTATAAGGTGCAGAAATCGCAAATAGGTATCAAGGTAACAAGTTCCATATGGTTTCTATGTTGTGCTACTTTTTGTGCTTATATTATAAAAATGGGAATCTTCTTTTGGTTTCCTATAATTTTAAAGAATAAATTACAAATTTCTCTTGTACAATCCTCACTAATAACAGGCGTATACGATTTAGGTGGAATCCTTGGAACTTTAATAACAGGAAGAATTAGTGATATGTACTTCTTTCAAAATAGAAGCTTGCTGGCATCACTTTATATGTTGGGTATAGCACTCCCTTTTATTGCAATGAACTTTGGTCAAAACATAATTCTTATGAACCTTTGTGCAATCTTATCAGGATTCTTTATATTTGGAGTGCAAGTACTGACAGGTGTTATAGCTGTAGAAATTGCTCCACAAAATAATGTATGTGCAATTGTAAGCTTAACAGGATTATTTGGGTATATTGCAAGTTCAATATTTTCATGCGTGCTCTTAGGAGTACTTGTTAAGCACTGTGGTAACAGTATTATGTTTTCATTTTTTTCCATTTGCTCTGTTGTTGCACTCGTTTGCTTTTCCATACTATCAAGCAAAGATCTAAAAAAACTAAGTAAAGCGGTGTAAAAAAAATTTCTCAACAGTTAAACTTTGTAGATAGATTTTTTACCCAAGGAATAAACATGGTAACCATATCTTAGTAATAGCTCGCTATCTAATAAATTACGGAAATCAAAAACATTAGGTGCAGCCATAATACTCTTTAAACTTGCAAAATCTTGATTTTTAAATTCTTTCCACTCCGTTAACAATAACAAGGCTTCCGCGTCCCTTGCAGCCCCTATAGCATTGTCCGCGTATTCTATATCCTTTAGAACTTGCCTAGCATTATCCATCCCCATTGGGTCATATGCAGTAATTTTAGCCTTGTTATTCACTAACAATTGTGCAATATCTATAGCTGGGCTATTTCTTACATCATCAGTACCAGACTTAAAAGTTAGCCCCCATATTGCTATTTTTTTATTTTGGACTCCATTTAATACATATTCTACCTTTTTAGCAATGTTTGTTATATGATTATAGTTAGATTCCTTAACTGAATTTAAAATTTGTAGCTTGACATTGTGATCTTCAGCAAGCCTTATTAAAGCTGACAAATCTTTAGGAAAACATGATCCTCCAAATCCTGGACCAGCTTTGAGAAATTCCTTACCTATTCTATGGTCCATTCCCATACTGTTAGCTAAAAGGTCAATGTCTGCTCCTAATAGCTCACATAAACCTGCCATCTCATTGATAAAAGCAACCTTTGTTGCTAGAAAAGCATTAGAAGCATATTTAATCATTTCAGCAGTAACTGTATCAGTGACTATTAACGGAATATTCTTATCTATAAATGATCTATATATAACTTCTAGTTTTGCTCTAGCTAGCTTAGTTTTTACTCCTATTATTATCCTATCTGGGTATAAAAAATCTGATACTGCAGAGCCTTGCTTGAGAAACTCTGGATTAACCCCCAAATCAAAGTTATAGCCCTTATTAGATAAATAATTATATATATTTTCTGCAGTACCAGGAGGAACAGTTGACTTTATCACTATTAAGCAATCTTGATTAACTCTCTCAGAAACTTCACTTACTGCATTATATACATTCTGTAAATTTGCATTTCCTAGGGAGTCTGATGGAGTATCTACAGTTACAAACACTACTTCTGTGTTGGGATTTATTTGAGAATACGAATCGAAGAATCTTATCCTTTGTAACTTTATATTATTCTCTAAATAGTCTGCTAATCCAGGCTCATATATAGGAATTTTTCCTAATTTCAATAACTCAATCTTCTTAGTATTTATGTCAATGCAATCAACGTTATGACCCTGCTCTGATAACATTGCACAAGATACTAAACCTACATACCCTATTCCTATAATGGTTATATACATCTTGTCATCACCTTAAAAATATCCTAATGTAGCTCAACTGCTTAAACATTTAAAAAGAACATCATTGACAATTAGAGTCATAAATTTTTACTCTAGCGTTGCATACATTATTTTTCTTAATTACTTTACTTTCTGAATAAACTATAAACAAAGTCGATGGTATTAATATTAAAATACCATACAAAGCACTTTTATCAGGCAACTCATTAAACATAACATATGTTACTATTGCAGAAATTATTAGCTCTATGTATCTATATGGTGCAAGTGCAGTAGCATCTGCAAGAGTAAAAGCTTTTAATGTGAAGAACAGAATTAGATTTGAATTAATTCCCAAAATCAGTAGTAATACTAATTCTAACAAGGAAGGCAAATGCCAATAAAACAGCAAAGGCACAGTGGAAAAAATAGTTGTTGTTAGAGCTGAATAAAATAACATACTTATTACGGACTCTTTTATTGCGAGTTTCTTATTAAGTATGTCTAATATAGCAAAGATTAATGTAGATACAATAAAAATAAGAATTTTAGGATTAAAGTCTTCACTATAAGCTTTGGTAGTAATAGCAATACCAACAAAGCCAATAACAGTTACTGACCATCTTTGCCAAATTATATTTTCATTTAGTAAAGGGATTGCAAGAAGTATAACAAATAATGGTATAGAAAAACTTATAATTGTTGCAGTTACTATGGGAAAAATAGCTAACCCATAGGTCCACAAGGTTATTCCAACAAATAACAATTCTCCTCTAGTTATCTGAATAGATATTTGACTTGTTTTAAAAGCTTCTCTTCCATAGTAAAGCATAAAAGGTACAAGGGGAATAGTGCTAAATAAAAAGCGGAAAAAGATTACTTCAAAACTTTGGAGATGTAAACTTAGATATTTTGATATAGTATCATTAGCTACACTACTAAGTAAACTGAGTATAAACCAGGTAACTCCAAGCAAATAAGCTCTTAATCTGAGATCCATAAAACTCCCAATTTAATATTTTATGAGATAACTTTACTATAAAAAAGATCAATACTAGACAAGTTTTCCTCTATCTACTGTTTAACCATATTCATAAATATTTAGTAGAAATGATTTGAGAAGTATTATATAAAGTGCAGCTTTATTGTATAATTTTAATAAACAGAAATGCTAACTGATTTTTTTGTAATATATGATAATACTTGCGAATACTATCACATTATCAGGAAAAGTAATCGGGAGTACTGACGGCTGTGGCAATTTTACCAACTAGCTTCTCTGCTAGCATTAGCAATATGTGTTTTCAGTGTTAGCTGTGAAGACGTTAAAGAAAGTTATCAAACAAGCAAATTAGCAGCAAAACTTTACGAAAATGCTTCAGTTGAGTCAGCTAAACAAATTTTCAGAATAGATGTATTAAATACGTAACCATCTTTACTTATATCTTAATATAATGTTTCTCAGTACCGTCTTTAACACAATTCAATTTTCACACTCATCAGCAGTTAGGCCACTTGCTCGCAAAACAACATCAGTAGAAATACCCGCCCTAACTAGATTTTTTGCAACCTTGATTTTCTCTGCTTTTTTAACTTTTTCCTTGCCACTTTTCATATCTTCAGATAGAGATTTGACTAATGATTCTTGTTCTCCGTACTCATCCATTAAACTCAATAGCTTTTTGCTTTCTCTTGTTTTAGGTAGCAGAACTTTAATATTCACTGATAATGCATCTGATATTTCATATAATTTATCAAATGTTATAGCAGTATACCCTCTTTCATAGTCGTGTATTTCCTTGAGTGTTAAACCAACTTTATCCGCCAAATCTTTTTGAGTGTATCTCCTTATCAATCTCCATTCTCTTATTCTTTGCCCTACTCTGTAGTATATAGAATCAGTGCAGACTTCTTTCTCTGTATTATCATACTCGTAAATAGATAAGCCGGATGCTTGGGAAATTATGTCAACTGAAACTCCTTCTTTAACTAGATTTTTTGCTACTTCTAATCTTGCCTCCTCTTGATTGATTTTCTCGCTAATATGAACAAACCTGATTAATGAAGGAACTATTTTGCCTAACTTTTGATTCTCATATATTTTTGTTAGATAGAGTATTTCTTCGTCTTCATCTTCATCCTCTCTTACTGTTATTGGTTTAGGTAATAGATCTACAACATTAACTGACAGTACTCTTGCTATTACATATAGTACTTCAATCGTAATAGGAATATACCCATTTTCATAATTGGTTACTTCTTTATATGCTAATCCGATTTTACTTGCTAACTCTGCTTGAGTACACCTTTGCATTAATCTACAATCTTCTATTTTTTGCCCTATTTTATAACTTATAGAACTAATATCTCTTACAGAAACAAACATATATACCTTACTTAGAAATAAATTTTCATGCAATTTGATCAGCGGATAAACCAACTATTTGCAAAATAATATCAATAGAAATTCCCCCTTTTACTAGATCCTTTGCAACTTTGATTCTTTCCGCTTTTCTCACTTTTTCTTCACAACCTTCAAACAAAGATTTTATTAGTGCATTACGTAGTTCTTGGCTCTCAATTTCTTTGTATTCTTTAATCAAATCAGGTAGCTCATTTTCTACTCTACTGCCTTCATCTATTAGTAGATCCGTAATATTAATCGATAATTTTTCTGCCATTTCATATACTTTATCAAGTGGAACAGCAGTCCTTCCTTGTTCATAGTTGCTTATTTCGTGACGTGTTATACTCATTTTCTCTGCTAAATCCTTTTGAGTATACTCTCTCACTAGCCTCCACTCTTTTATCTTCTTTCCTATTTGGTAGTAGATAGAACTAACCTTTTCTTCAACACATTCATGAGCAGAGAGACCAATTGTTTTTGCAACAATATCAACAGAAATTCCTGCTTTAACCAAACCTTTTGCAATCTTTATTTTCTCCGCTTTTTTACTACTTTTCTCACTAACTTGAACAAATTTAGTTAATAAACAAAACATTCTACGTAACTCCTGATCATTAATCTTTTTATATTTTCTTATTAGGTTCAGTATTTCTTCTCCCTCATCTTCAAGACAACTTTTTGATACAGGAATAAGATCCGTAATACTGATTGATAGTGCCTCAGCTATAGTATACAACCTTTCGATTGAAATTCTACGATTCCCTTTCTCATATTGCAGTATTACCCAGTATTTTACACCAATTTTCTCAGCTAAATCTTTCTGAGTATACCCCCTCTCTAACCTCCAACTTTTCACTTTTTCTCCTACTTCATAGTTTAGAATTTTTTCCACGCAAAGAACCATACATATAATATTTTCTACTATATCTCAAAGGCTCCAGATATAACGGTAAGAAAAAACCTCTGGAACCTTAAAGCTGGCTGTAGACGCATTAAAGTTCTCTAAAGGTTTCTTTACTACCTTCACGTATCCTATTCACCCACGAAGACGGAGACAATACTTCATCATTGCTAACTTCTTTTATAGCATACTTTTCACTCCATATGCCACATCTAGTGAAACTACCTCTCTCTACTGCTTCTTTAAGTTTTACTCCTCCAAAGAGACAGTTTTTTCCTATTTCTTCTCCTATTTTTTGTAATTCAGCCCACATTTCCTTGTTTTCTACTCTGACTTGTACTTGATCATATTTTTTTACATCGTGGTACAATATAACATTTAGCTTACCAATGCTTGTAGGAAACTCTAATATAATAGAGCTTTCATCTGACATATCGATATAGTTTCTTATACCTCCCTTCTCACTTTTAACCTCAACTGCATCATTGCCAATTTTTAAAATATTACTTCCTAACTCTCTCAGTATTTTGGCTACCTCTACCTTGCTATCCCCAGAAAATTCTATATACGATGTTGTATTATCTATCTCAACATCTATTAATCCTCCTTCTTGCATAGCATTTTCGCCAGCTTTCTCTAGTTCTTCTAGTCTCTCATCTATATGTGGCTGAACTTCTGGTTGTAGCTCATTATAAATTTCTCCTATCAGTTTATTCTGTAGTAGAGTATCATGAAACTCTGCACCGCTTAGCATTAATTTACGTATTAGCTTTTTTCGATCACCTTTTTCTAATCTGTGAAAATGTGTACCTAATACTACATATTCTGCAAAACTCCATTCCCCATCATTACATGAATTTAGCCTTGCTCCAGCAGCTAGTGCTTCGTCTACAGCCTTGTGCAGTTCATTTGGACTTTTTGCTCTTACCACAGCACTTTTAAACCAGCTTAACTTTTCACTTTCACCTCCACTTGGCTTTATTTTTTGCAAGGCAGAGGTAAATGGATTTTTATCTTCTTGATCACTTATAGGTTTTGTGCCATATATGTAATCAAGTCTCTTTCCGTAGTTGATTTGAACGTCTCTATTAGGGAAGGGCACTTCTCCAGGTTTTTTAGCCTTATTAATTTTGCTTACAAAAGTGGACTGCTGGTTAACACGACCAATTCCTATAATAGCATTTAACATCTCACCTTCTGATAATTTATCAAGATCAACGTTTAATTCATAAGTACCTCCTTTCTTATCATCAAAAGGTACAATTATTTTATTACCCATATTATCCTCACTATTAAAAATACTTTTTAAGCGTACAATAAACTTTATTATTATACATTCTATTACTCATTATAAATTATAGCGAGTAGATTTGCAAATACTTTCTGCTATAACAATCCTCTTTCCTTAAAACTAAAATAGCCCCCACTTGTGATGATAATGTGGTCAAACAATTTAACGCTTACAGTACTACATGCTGCTGCTAAGCCCTTTGTTACTGCTTGATCTTCTTCTGACGGCTCTAAGCTTCCTCCAGGATGGTTATGTGACATTATTATTAATGTTGCATTTTTTATTAATGCTTTTTTTATAATCTCCTTTATGTATACCGGTGCTTTTTCCATTTCACCAATATAGGATTCTTCTCCAATTAGTTGACGCCTTTTATTCAAGTACAGTATTTTTACACATTCCCTTTCTGAGTGGCCTATACTTACGTTTAAGTACTCTACTAGCCCTTGTAAGTCCATTATTGGCTCACTTTTGAGCTTTTCTCTCAGTACCCTTTCTAGTGTTTCCTTAACACACATAATCATTGCTACTGCAGAATCAGTTACTCCTTCTATAACTTTCAGGTCATCCATTTCTCGGCCTAAAATCCTTCCTACTCCCGTATAAGTATTCACCAGATTTTTAGCAATTTCTTGAGCTTGCGGCCTTTCATGTACTGCACTTAGAAACGTTTCCATTATTTCACGATCAAGTAGTGCTTTGCCTTTGCTTTCTAATATTCTGAATTCTATTTCTTCTTTACTTTTATTCATATAATTTTACCTTTCACTAACAACAAACTTTTTTTAGATATTTACTGCTGTTTTTTTATCAGCATTGGCATAAGGCCATAGCTTTTGAGTGAAGTCAAATCAATTTTTAAATCTTTTTTACTTATTTTTTCATCAAAAAGTGAAGATATTAATATATGGTGATTTTTTTATTGTTGAATTTCGTCTAAAGAGATGCCTACTGTTTTCAAAATAATATTGATAGAAATTCCTTTTTTACTAAGTCTTTCGCAATTTTTACTTTTTCCGCTCTTTTCACTTTCTCTTCGCAAATTTGTATGCTTTCAAACAGAGATTTCATTAGTGCATTACGTAGTTCTTGGCTTTCAATCTTTTTGTATTCTTCAATTAAATTCGGTAATTCATTTTCTACTATCTCATCTTCTTCTATTAGCAGATCTGTAATATTAATCGATAATGCTTCTGCCATTCCATATAATTTATCAAGTGGAACAGCAACCCTTCCTTGCTCATAGTTGCTTATTTCATCACGTGTTGTACTCATTTTTTCTGCTAAATCCTTCTGAGTATATTCCCGTCCATTCTTTTATCTTTTTTCCTATTTGGTAGTAGATAGAACCCGTTTTTTCTTCAACACACTCATTAGCAGAGAGACCTATTGTTTTCGAGACAATATCGATAGAAATTCCTTCTTTAACCAGACCTTTTGCAATTTTTATTCTTTCTGTTTTTTTACTATTTTCTTCACCAACTCGGGCAATTTTGGTTAGTAAACAAAACATTCTACGTAACTCCTGATCGTTAATCTTTTTATATTCTCTTATTAGATTTAGTTCTTCATTTTTAAGGCAGATTTTTTCATTTGATACAGGAATAAGATCCGTAATACTAATTGATAACACCTCTGCCATAGCGTATAACTTCTCAATCGAAATTTTACGTGTTCCTTTTTCATATTGTAGTACTATTTGATACGTTACTCCGATTTTTCCCGCTAAATCTTTTTGAGTATATCCCTTTGCCAACCTAAAACTTCTTACCTTCTCTCCCACTTCGTGATCTAAAGAATTAGTATAGCTAACAGTCATTCTTTTTCATAACCTGCCATTTTAAAAGTTTTAGATAGAAATTTTCTAGCATATGTTACCTTTGTTGAGAACTAGTATATTAAATGCCTATGCTATGACAAGCTAAGAAGTTCACACTTTAAATAGGTATCTTTGGAGGCTGGCTAAATCATGAATCCATTTGTTGGTCTTTTAGTGTACCTTATAGAAGAATTGATAAAAAGATCTACTAAAGGACATCTAAGGTGCTCAGTAGTATTCTAGGGTCATCTATAAAGGTGTTTTTTTCCAATTCTGTAAATTTAGCTAACTTTAATAGACCTACACATAAAAACGTTGAATATTTCTTCACAATTGTGTATAATAATTAATGCTTTTTATCTTACTTTCTCATGGCTCTTTCAAAATTTCTTGACGCACGCAACGATTATGCATTTAAAAGAATATTTGGCACCGAGAAGAATAAAGATATCCTAATTCATTTCTTAAACGATATTTTAGGCTTTACTGGCTTAGCTGCTATTCACGATGTTGAATTTTTAGCTACCATTTTAGACCCTGAGATTGCCGCTAAAAAGCAAAGTATTGTCGATGTTCTTTGTAAAGACTCTCAAGGTTCAAGATATATTATAGAAATGCAGTTCACTAAGACCAAAGGCTTCGAAAAGCGTGCTCAATACTATGCTGCTAAAGCCTACTCAAGTCAAGCTGATCAAGGTGATAATTATCATAATCTCAAGGAAATTATCTTCATAGCTGTTGCTGATTGTATTATTTTTCCAGATAAGGCTGAGTACAAATCTAATCACGTCATTTTAGATCAAAATAGCTTTGAACATGACTTAAAGGATTTTTACTTCGTATTCATAGAACTACCAAAATTTACAAAGACAAAAGAAGACCAACTAGAAAATATAGTAGAAAAATGGTGTTACTTTTTTCGATATGCAGCAGAAACAAACGAAGAGGACCTAGATAAAATAGTTGGTAGTGACGTAATAATAAAACGAGCTTATGAAGAGATGAATAAGTTTAATTGGTCAGAAGAAGAGTTACTAGCA
>CACPSE010000015.1:0-25799 GCA_902636535.1 uncultured Wolbachia sp.
TAAATCGCGGTTATTAAGCGTTTAGAATAAAAAAACGCCATACTTGAAAGTATAATGTAAGTAATTAGCCAACCACGGGGCTTCTTTTGCCTTTTTTTTATTTGGTAAATTTCTTAATATTTATAGCTAAACGACAACCGTCATCCCGCTACTTGTTAGCGGGATCTATGCTTTGAGATACCGCGAATGAATCGCGGTATGACGGTGTAATGATGGTTAAGTAATTCGTCATTCCGCTACTTGTTAGCGGCTGAGATACCGCGAATGAATCGCGGTATGACGGTGTAGATGATGGTTAAGTAATTCGTCATCCCGCTGCTTGTTAGCGGTATCTATGTTAAGGTATAGTAGGGGATCTATGTTAAGAGATACCGCGAATGAATCGCGGTATGACGGTGTAATGATGGTTAGGTAATTCGTCATCCCGCTGCTTGTTAGCGGGATCTAGAGATACCGCAACGTCTCACCTATAGCCTTCAGTGCTCCTTTTTTTGTCATCCCAGCGTCACGCGTTGGTTTCAACATTATATCATGAACTTTCTAAAATTCATTGAACTGTGTTTTCAAACGGTAGTGCCGGGGTGTGAGTATAATGATTATCAGTATATAAAAGTCATAGCAGACAGACTTGAAGCGGCAAATGTTGGCAAAATGAGGCGAATAATATTCAATATGCCTCCGCGTTCAATGAAGTCCCTGTGCGCTAGTGTTGCGTGGCCCGCATGGATACTGGGAAATCAGCCAACTGCAAGAATAATAGTTGCAAGCTCCTCTCGGCTGCTTAGCGAAAAGCACTCGCTCGATACAAGATGCATAATGCAGTCTAGTTGGTATAGAGAGCTGTTTCCAGAGGTAGAACTATCCAAAGATCAGAATACCAAATACAAATTTCAAACAGTGCAGAGAGGATACAGAATCGCAACGTCAGTTGGAGGGACGTTAACAGGTGAAGGTGGTGATTTCATCATCGTGGATGATCCACTGAGTCCCGCCCAAGCTTTGAGTGAAACGTTTAGAAAGCGTGCTACAAATTGGTTTGACCAGACTTTAGTAGCCAGGCTCAACAATAGAAAAAAAGGAGTAATTGTTCTTGTGATGCATAGGCTACATCAAGAAGATTTAACCGGGCACCTTCTCTCCAAACCGAAAAACATATGGAACCATACTTGTTTACCGATGATATCTGAAAATAAGGAGATTATCTATTCAATCAAAAAGCCAGCGCCTCCTTTTCTTGTTCCTGTCACCCGAGTAACTACAAATGAGTACAAAAGCTGGATTACAGCATCAAGTGCTAGAATGACACCACCCGTAATATTATACTCAAGAGAAGAAGGTCAGTTGCTATATCCCCTCGATGGAGGAAAAGAAGAAGTTGAGATGATAAAGGTTGAACTTGGAAGTTACGCTTTTGCTGCACAATATCAACAAAACCCTCTGCCACTTTCAAGTGGTATAATTAAACGAGAGTGGCTGAAGCGCTATAGAAATTTTTCTGATAGTCTCTCATATGTCCCTCAGAGCTGGGACACTGCAGTTTCAACAAGCAGCATGAGCAACTTTAGCGTCTGCACCACCTGGACAAAAGTGGGCAATAAATTCTATTTACTCGATGTATATCGCGCAAAGCTTGAGTATCCAAAGCTTAAAGAGCAAGTTCTGTCACTAGCTGCAAGATGGACACCGCACGCAATTTTAATCGAAGCAAAAACAAGTGGTCAGCAATTGGTGCAAGAGCTAAAGACAAACAGTGATTTACCAATTATCGAAATAGTACCACATGATGACAAACTCACTCGATTTTATCAAATTGTTCCGATTATAGAGTCTGGCAAGGTTTTTCTGCCGCACCAAGCAGTATGGCTGAACGATTTTGAGTATGAGATTTTAATGTTTCCTGAAACTCGACACGATGATCAAGTGGATAGTACCGTGCAATATTTGCAGTGGGTGAGAGATAGTAGCTCTAGGGTCGCAGCTTTACGGGCATTGTGATTTAAGCCTACCAGATCCAAGTAGTCAGCTACTTGCATGACACCCTGACAACCGTCATCCCGCTACGTGTTAGCGGGATCTATGCTAAAAGATACCACGGCGGTATGACGTAGAACTGCTGCTTGTTAGCGGATGAGATACCGCGAATGAATCGCGGTATGACGGTTAAGTACGTGTTAGCGGCTAAGAGATACTGCGGCGGTATGACGTAGAGCTCGCGTTAGCTATAAGATTAGCTAACATTCTGCACGTCCATAAAAAACAAACCTTCTTTTTCGTCTTGAACGCTAATAATAGCGTGAGTGTTAAAAGGTAAAGGATCATTTGTATGTCCATGGCCTACCCCTTTCATAGTAAATACAGGAAAGTTAACACTTTTTGCAAACCTTTCTTTTACAACTTCAACAAGGTTATCGTTATAGCAGTTAACGAAATCCCCAAAGATTACTGCATGTACTCCATCAAAGATGTGAGCTTGTTTTAGGTGATCTAAACTGCGCTCTATTGCGTATGGGTAGACTCTTATGTCCTCTAAAAATAGAATTTTACCTTTCGCATTTATTTGCCAAACAGTTCCTATACTGTTTTCAACTAAAGTCATATTACCACCGATGATTTTAGACTTTAATCTGCCATCTTTTAGTCTAATGCCATTATTTATCATCTTTAGCTTATCAAATCTGATAGAATCCCGCTTGTTAAGAATTAACTCTTTCAATTTTTCAACAGAGCTTTCAGAAACGGAGTTATTTACTATCATTTCCAACATGGTGCCGTGAAGAGTTTGCCAATCATATTTAGCTTGTAGATGGATGTGCAAGGCAGTTATATCGCTATAGCCTATGAGGATCTTTTTGTTTTGAGCAATCCTTTCTTTTTTATCATTGGGTAACTTTTCTAGATAGGGAATTAACCGAGAAGCCCCTTCTCCTCCTCTGATACACCAGATTATTTTACTATCACCGGTTAGTGCACTAACCAAATCATTTGCTCTGAATTCATCAGAGTTGGAATAAAATGGGTTATCATTACTATATATTCTCTCCGAAATATGGGGATTAAAATCCAAAGCTTCTACATATTCTTTTATAGTAGTCAGATCTGATTCTTTTCCCTTGGAGGAAGGAGCAATAATATCAACTTGGTCCATTGCATGAATACCTGTGTTAGCACATAAAGTGAGAATGAAATATAAAAGGTAAACAATCATTAAAATATCTTATAAAACTCTTTTTTTAGTATATCATCCAATTCAGAGAGTGGAACTTTCACTCCTAGTTCTTCCATTGACGTGACGCCATAACCTTGCAACCCACAAGGAATAATACCCTTATAGTGAGAGAGGTCTGGAAAGACGTTAAGCGCTATGCCATGATAAGTTACCCATTTTCTTAAACGGATACCAAAAGCTGCAATTTTTTTTTCTACTCCGTTATGGTTTACCCAAATGCCTATTCTATCTTCTCTAAACTCTCCAAGTATATTAAATTGCTTTAAAACATTTATTATCCATTTACTTAGGTCTCTAATATATAGCTTTATGTCGCATTTATTTCTTTTTTTAAGGTTTAACATTAAATATATAATGCGCTGTCCTGGACCATGATATGTGTGTTTACCACCCCTTCCTGTTTTATATATGGGAAATAGTTTTTCAACAATATCATCAGCTGTTGCACTGATTCCTGCAGTATAAAGTGGAGGGTGCTGGAGTAGCCATACCAATTCGTCTGCTGAATTATTGTGAATTTGTTGAATTTTCTCTTCCATGGATTTTACAGCACAGTTATAATCAATAAGCTGATTAGATATTAGCCATTCTACCATGTTCAATTTCTTTTCTTTTTAGTATAGCAGTGCATTCTTTTCCTGTCATCCAAGTACCCTCTTCTTGTCATTCCAGTGCGTGACACTGGGATCTATGTCTTAGTTTAACTACAGAATCTAAAACACTTTTAACTTTTAAACATCTTTCATGAGGCACATATGAATTTCAACATTTTTCAAAAAAAGAAAAGCAGTGAATATTCTGCTTTGCAGCTAATGATGGAACCAAGTTGGAGTAAGCGTGATTATGTAAGTTTTGCTGAGGAGGGTTACATAAAAAATGTTATTGCCTTTCGAGCAATCAATATGATTGCAAGTGCTGCATCTTCGGTACCTTTTACTCTCTGCCGGCTTACTGATCAGGGAAAATCACAATTGAAAATTCATCCATTATTAAAGTTACTTTACTCTCCTAACCCAATGACATCAAAATCGGAATTTATTGAGGGAATTGTAACTTATCGGTTAGTTAACGGCAATTCTTATATATTGATGGTTGAGTCGCAGAACAATAGAAAACCACCAACAGAGCTGTATCTTCTGCGCCCTGATAGAGTTGAAATTGTTCCAGGGAGAAATAACGTTCCTTATATCTATCGTTATGCCATAAATAACAATAGTTATGACTTTAAAGTTGATAAACTAACTGGATGTTCAGCAGTGTTGCACCTAAAGACCTTTAACCCTTTGAATGATTGGTATGGGTTATCACCAATTGAAGCAGCCGCGTACAGTATAGATCAGCATAATCAGGCGGGGGCTTGGAATCAAGCTATGCTACAAAATGGGGCAAGACCAAGTGGTGCAATAGTTGTGAAGTCAGCAAAAGATGGAAGTGGTGGAAATTTAAGTCAAGAGCAGTACCAACGCTTAAAAGCGCAGATAAATGATCATTATTCAGGTCCTGTCAATGCTGGAAGACCGATATTGCTTGAAGGAGGCTTGGAGTGGAAAGAAATGAGCTTATCACCAAGGGATATGGATTTTATCGAGTCCAAACATAGTTCAGCTCGTGATATTGCCCTGGCTTTTGGCGTTCCGCCGCAGTTGCTTGGCATACCAGGTGATAACACTTATAGCAATTTAGTCGAAGCACGCTTATCCCTTTGGGAGCAGACGGTTTTACCAACGCTAGAAAATATTATCTGTCACCTGAATTCTTGGCTGACACCAAGATTTGGTGAAGATCTGTGCTTGTCGTACGACAAAGACGCAATAGAAATTCTCATGGAAAAAAGACAAAAGTTGTGGAAATACGTAGAAAACGCAAGCTTCATGACGCTCAACGAAAAAAGAGAAGCTTTTGGCTTGCCACCACTGCCAGGTGGTGATAAATTGAGTTGAAGTTTTGATGTTTATTACAGAGATTATTGTGGCGCTACTCCTTTATATTTGGCTGTTCAGGGAAACTACAAAGATATGGTAGAATTATTGCTTGAAAAAGGAGCAAATGTTAATATGGCAGATAATGAGGGTGTTACTCCTTTACATTTGGCTATTCGCGAAGGCCACGAAGAGATAATTCGATTATTGTTTACAGGCGGAGAGGATATTAATGCACCAAGCACAAATCTTAACAACTCAAATGCTGAGCAATTTCAAATAGCTGGTCGGTCTTATTGTTAATTAGAGAAGAGCACATAGGCCTCTATGTGCTCTTTGCCAAAAGATCTAACTTGAAGATACCAGTTCAGATGAGTTCATTGTCTCCTAAACCGTACACGTCTAACAAGCTACCGCTAGAGTTTGTGAGAAATTCTCTATTTTTGTCCCCTTTAATTTACTAGATAAATTATCTACAAGCAAATCTGATTTAGTACAGACCTGCTCTATTTTTTCAGGAGATAAATAGGAATCTAATTGATTTGCTATACCAGATACTCCATCTAAAACTACTCCAGCACCGTATGGTATATATGACACAGTGTACATAGCACCTGACGTAAAATCTAGTAAGTTCTGAGAAGAAGTGGTAATTTTATACCCTACTGTGTTTTTATCTTCTCCTTTGCATTTTTCAAGCACTTTTGATGCACCATGAGGAATATAAGACATACCAGCTATACCATATGAAGCCCCATTTAAGGCGTATGATACAACTACCGTTGTTGCTGATAGCGCTTTGGCCCCATATTTTGCAGTATAAAGCAATGGCTTAAGGGCATAAGAAATAGTTTTACCTTGTGATTCAGATTCAAGCAACGAATTTAGTTCTTCTTGTGTTGCTGCACATTCAAAAAATTCTTCCTCATCAATTTCTGCAAGATCAATCTCTTCAAAACCCTCATCAATATCTACAAGAGTCACTGTTTCTTTTATAGGGCTAACTTCTACATCACTTCCAATAACACTTGAATTTTTGCCAAAAAGATTCGAAAACATACTAAACATTTTTTTTACCTACAACTTAACGCTCATATCAATATATTAACCTAATATTAACCAGGTGTCAAGCACATATGACTCTTATAAACGGATGTTAGTAAATTAACTATTTTTCTTGCCAACCAGAGCGATGAAGATTTGGTCTACATCAAAACTCATCTTAGGACGCCAAATAGGGCCATCCAAATGCATATCGATATAGATTGGATTACTATAGTTTGGTGGTATGAAAAAGAACCTGAATATAGAAGCTAAAGCGAAGTTAGATAAGGTTAAATTAGAAGAGATTGATCCTGATGCTTGATCAATCCCGAACTGTAAACTAGTTGAACATATACCACTCTTAATACTTGCTTTTCCGCTAATATTTTCAAAAAATGTCTTGCCATTATATATATCAACATAAGCAAGTGTGGAAATTTCAGATTTATTCTTACTGCTTAACAAATTAGTGATAAATGAATTGAAATCTACATTAGTAACTTCTATTCCTTGCGCTTGTAAGTTTACATCTCCTGATAAGTTACTATCCCAATCATGAAAACTTTTTCCTTGAGTTTTGATTTCACCATTTAAGCTTACCTGACCATTTACATTGTCAATTCCTATAACCTTACCAATCTTTTTAGTGTCCAAATTTACAATAGAAAATCTTGTATTTATTGAGTCTGATCTTAAATAACCCTGAAAAAACACTTGCCCGCGTTCTAATACGTAACTTGCCTGCCTGATAGTGATAGTGTTGTTTCTCATTACCGCATCCAAATTAAAATCTTTTAAAACATTCTGCTCGGTTTTAAATTCTGCAGTATTGATTTGCACATTTGCATCAAAGCCTTCTTTATCATCCAAAAAATCAAGCTGCTTTGTTGACCATTGAATTTGATCTATCTCATTTCTTGAATTTCTTTTCGTCTCTACTAAATTTGGTAATGTAATAATTTTTCCATTAAATTTACTGCCCGTAAGGTTAACATCTAATAAAGGTTTGGCGTATTTTTGATCTGCTAATATTTTTGCATTACCGGTAATATCGAAATCTTCTCCAGATAGTTTTATTTTATCTGCAACTAGCTTACCTTTTTCCATTTTCAGCAAAAAATCCAAATTTTTAATTTTCGTATCATTCAATGTAAGGTTATTAACACGGGCCTTTATATTTGTATCATACTGAAAATTTTTCAGCCATTGCATTTTAGGTAAACTGCTAAATAATGAATGATCATATTTATCTGCATCAAGATTATGCATGCTAAATTCTCCATCGATCACACTGCGTTTTTTTGTGTGGCTTACTCTAATTGATCCTTGCAAGGATTCCTTATTATTTAGCAGTCTAATGTCTGAGATAGATAATATTCTTGGTGCAAGGTGCAGTTTAGAACTTAGTGTAAATTGATTTTTCTGGTTTTCTTTCATCTTTATAGAAGGGAAAAAACATGAAATGAATGACTCAAAATCATTTCCTTCGACTAATAAATCACCGTTGAATTCAGATAGGACATTATTGCTTGAGATCTCTCCTGATAAGTAAGATATATTATTGATTCCAGGAAATTTAAGAAGCGTATTAACTTTTACTTTGCCATCAGTGGATTTTAGTACAGCACGGAAATTGTCCAATATTTTGTTTTGATATTGAATGTTAGAAGCTTCCATATTAAAATTTAAGCTCAAGTTCTTTGGCACAACTGCTCTAAAACATTCCAGAAGATCCTTCATATTCATTGTTCTTTGTGAATCATTTTGTATGGAATCTAAATCAACTTTACTGAAGCTAATATTGAAATTAGTGTGATTGCCTTTTCTATCATTTTGTATTGTACCGCTGGCTTGCATGCTTTTGGAATCAATTTTTAAGTCAGTTGCCCTAAACTCACTTTCATTAAGACTTATATTGGATGATATCTTGATATTTTCGCTAGGAATAACACAAGAGAGAAAGCTAAGATTAATGATTTTTGCTAAATCACTCACAGAACCGGAACTGTTATTAATTGTTAATGTTAAATTACCCTGGAGTTCTTCTTGATTTCTATTACCTGTAAATAGCAAATTTACAAAATTTGATTCAACACTAATGTGTACATTCCTTTTTGTGATATTAACCTTTCCTGAAAAATCGTAATTATTATCACCTACCTTTACTTTACCAAAAAACTGCTTATTTTTTTTTACAGCAACTTCCTTTATGTTAACAATATCAGCGAAATCATTCTTGAAACTTACTTGGCTGTCTTTTATTACTATATCGACTGTGTTACCACTGGCGTTTGTATTTATAATATTAAGTAAATTTTCTTTGTTGCTTTTCATGCCAAACAATGTGATTGACTTTGGTTGCAACGAAAATAAAAACAACGATAGGAATGATGGCCTTATTTCAATTTTTCTTACACTAATTAAATCTGACAACTTTTGCTCTTTATTTTCGTTGTATTGTACGTATACATTATAAATAGTGAGCTTTGGGGTAATCAACGAAACTTTAATTTTTCCCCCAATATGCACTTTAGCATCATACGTCTTCTCTAACTCTTTTATGATATATTTCCTGTAGCCACTCCAATCCTTAAAAGTTGCAGCAACATGCATGAGAATTAATAGCAGTGAGATTGATAATATAGCATATAAAGAAAGTCTCATAATTTACACATGCTTAAAGTTTCCCTTAAATATTAAATAGAGAATACCAAAATAAACAATAACACTCAAAGCTATTAAAGTCGTTAAATAAACAATACGAGCCAACATTTTATCAAAAAATAATCCTGCCAACAAAGAATTAAAAATATAAAGGGCTATTGACATGACTGCCGTTGCTACAAAAATTTTCATGACATTTAACAATAACGCTTGGCTAACCTTATACATTTTATTTATTGTTAAATAACTAATTAATAGAATAGAGTTTATCCAAGTGGAAACGGAAGTAGCAATAGCAATCCCCGTATGCTGATACTCGTTCATTAACAAAAGGTTTAGCACTACATTAATTCCAAGACACATTAGCGAAAATATGGTTGGTATTTTCAGATTGCCTTTAGCAAAAAATGTAGGTAGCAATACTTTATTTATAATAAATGCAGGTAAAGAAAGAGAAAATGCTATTAAAGTGGGAACAGTTTGCTGCACTGCATAATGATCAAACCGGCCGTAAGAAAAAAGCGTAAGTAAAATTATGTCGGGAATAATGATAAAGGCAGCAGTTGTTGGCATAATTAACATTAATCCTATGTTGAGAGCCTTGTTCTGTATTTTGACTATATTTTCAGTATTATCCACCTGTTTTGAAATTAAAGGAAGAAGCACTGTACCAATTGCAGTACCGATTATTCCCTGCGGTAGTTGATTTAGTCTATCGGCATAATATATATAGGACACCGCATTTGGTATAAAACTCGCCATGATTGTATCAATCCATAAGCTTATTTGAGTTACACAATTGTTGATAATTGCAGGTATCACACGCTTAAAAAATAGCCTTACTTCATTGCTTAATTCAAGGCTAAAAGAAAAAGCTGCCTTTAACTTGTATGCACTAAATAGTATCAAAAGTAGCTGGAAAATTCCTCCTATAAGGACAGCTATAGAAAGGTTGTGCGCTGGAGTTTTTACGTAAGGCACAAACAAACTGATGATTAAACAGAGATTCAAAACGATTGGTGCAATAGCTGTTGAAGCAAAATGCTGCTTTACTTGCAGCATTCCACCAATAAGTGATGCAATTGAAACAAAGATTATGTAGGGCATCATAATTCTTGATAAAGTAACAGTAAGGGTAAACTTACTTTGGTCAAATCCAGGAGCAAAAATTTGAATCATATAAGGGGAGAAAGTTTGCATGATAAGGCAAAAAATTACTAAGATAATAAACGTAATGGATATTACACTACTTGCAAAATTAAATGCCTTTTTATTATCATATGATTCTGTCGAGTATAACGGTACGAATGAGGTAGTGAACGCTCCTTCTGCAAAAAATGCTCGAAATAGACTGGCAAAGCGAAACGAAGAAAAAAATATGTCTGCAAGAGAGTTTGCACCAATAACTGTAGCAATTAATACATCTCTTATTAACCCTGAGATCCTTGAAATAGCCGTAAAAAAACTAAATGTGAAAATACTTTTAAACATACCACTACTTCATTAGTGTCAATACAATTAACTATAATGGTAAAAGTATCAATGAAAATATTTATTGGCTAAACTTAAAATCCTCTGCAAAAGGAGAGTTAAATAATCAATTGACTATTTGCGCTCTTATGTTAGAAATTTTATATCTTGGCGGGCGTAGCTCAGTTGGTAGAGCGTCAGTTTGTGGTACTGAATGTCGCCAGTTCAATCCTGGTCGCTCGCCCCACTAAAATTTTTTACTTTACAGAAACATGAACAAATGGTAATATATCAATTTATTATAGAGGTTATATGAATGACAACATTAAAAGCATTTTAGTACTTTGTGGTATAGCATCAGTAATAGGAGCGTTGACAGGTTTGGGATTGAGTTTTACAGCTTTGTCACCTTTGGTTATAGGTGGAATTGTTGCTGCCGTTCCTGTAATATTATTAGCTGCATTTATAACACTTAATGATGCAATAAAAGAAAAATTCAACAAAGAAGATTTTTCCTTCCTTGTTTCGGCGTTGCAAGTGCTGCAATTGGAGTTGGTCTTGCTGCAGGTGCAACTGCTATTTTTCCTGGCGTAATGCTTGGAATGGGCTCTGCAGCTTTAACAGGTGCGGCAATAGGAGTCATAGCGCCAATTGTAGGGATATTTGCAATCTGGGCTACACTATTTGCTGCTAACAAAGTGAATGAATATATTATATCACCTATAATTGAGCACTTTTCTTCAAAAGGGAAGGGGTACGAATCACTTTAAACCAATTAAGTAAGGTTTCTGCTTTCTGTTATTCTAGTGTGCAGCATATAGCTGTACGAACATTTGTTTGCAAAGGCAGTGTGTATAGCCGGTTTTGCCTCAAACACAAAGGGGTGTCATCCCAGTGCCCAGACACTGGGATCCAGAAATTTTATTAAGTTGGTAAGCATAAAAGTAGCCTTTTTATGTTAAAATACAACGTTTTGATGATTATGAAAAGGCTGGATTCCAGTGTCAAGCACTGGAATGACACCCTTCCTAGCAGAGAAATCATAATGTTCATACGGTTGTGCGCATAACGCTGGACTCTTTATGGTCAAACCTTCAGCCAGAAAAAACAAAAAAGGATGTTACTCGCTGAGTAACATCCTTTTGGAGAAGGTAAGTGGTTTTGTTTATGCTACTTACCAGCTGTAACTTCAGGCTGCTGTAGATTAATGTGAACCTCAGACTTATACGTACGAGGCTTTTCTAGACCTAAGTCATCTGAAGAAAGACTCAGCTTCTTTGGTGTAGAAGAACCAGAACCCATTCCACTATCAATAGAAGGGCTTCCAGGCACCTTTGGTAGAGCAGCTGGAGTAAGCTGAGGAGTTAAGCTACTAGATGAATTGCTTCTTCTAAGACGATTAGGATTGACTGTTGCAAAATTATCTGAACCTAAACCAGGGACAGCATCAGTACTTACAGTTCCTATAGAATTTAGTGAATTGCTCCTTGGTGGCTTTGGTGGAGCAACGTAAAAAGTGCTCTCCCCTACTTGTCTAGACGACGTGTCTGATTCAGAAGTTTTTTTTGGCTTTTTGCCACTTTTGAAAGGTGATGAAAACTTATCCAAAAGTGAAGTAGCTGTTTTCACTTCTTTATGCTTCGCAGGATCTAACAATTCCGCTTCGCTGCTAATAGTACTGTCAGTCCTTACAGAATTTAGCGAACTGCTTTTTGACAAGCTGTTTTCAATAGATTGCATTGAACCTCTTCTGCTTTCACCATACCTTTTTGCCACTTCATTAAGCTTCTCCACACCATCGGAAAGCCTGTGCTCTGCTTTGCATTGTTTAACAATTCTCTCAACTTTATCGTGATGCTCAAAGAAAATGGTATAAAGAAAATAAGTATCTTTAGGTAATGACTGTTTCGTTAGCAAATCATGTAACTTCTCAGCATTTAAATCCTTAATAAAATTTATCTGCTTATCCCATTCAGGTGCATATTTCTCCGAATCTGTTCCTTGCGCATGGTCTTTTTTCGATTCGATCTGCAACACTATGTCTTTTAGTATCTTTTTAAGTAACTTATCTTTGTTTGCTATTTCTTCATTGTTAAAAATACCCATTAATTGCTCTTTAATACTAACAATTTTGCCCTTCGCATCATCTGAAAGCAATTGACTATTCAACATTGCATCTGAGGAGTTAGTTTGACTAGATAAGCGATCTAACGATTGTGATACATTGTGCACTACATGACTTGTACTACTTTTTATCTTATCTTTAGCATGCCCAGCACCATCTTTAATTTTTCCGCCAATATGCTTCGCCCCATCAACTGTTTTTTCTGCAGCATATTTGAAGCCTTCTTTTATTTGTGCTCTATATTTCCATATTGCATAAGAAGCACCAACCAAAACAGCAGCTCCTATTATTGCTCCAATTGCAATTCCTATTACCGGCGCTGCAGCAGCTATAGCTGTTCCTGCAGCTACAAGCGCAGGAGCAATTGCTGACCAGTTGGTTGCAACAATATAACCTATAAAGCCAATTACTCCCAGTCCGATAATACCACTGTTCAATCGGTTTTGCTTTCTTAACGACTTTATTTCTTTCCCTAACGATTCTATCTTTTGTTCCAATGACCCCTCTGGAGAAGGCGTAGAATTATTTTGTTGTTGAAGTTGTTGTATTTCAACAACATTTGAATTTGTTTCATTATTGGATAACATTTTAAACCTCACTATTAATTAAATATATTATAATTGTATTCCTTGATTCTTAAGTTAGTGTTAAATTGATTGCCAGTATTTATTTGTCTTTGAATAATTTCGCTTGACGTGTTTTTTAGAAGCCAGAAAATAAGACTGTACAATTTCGAAATATATCAAATGGTTTCATTCCAGTCACAACTGTACGAACGTTGCGATTTGAGGACAATATCCACCATGAAGGGTGTCATCCCAGTGCTTGACACTGGGATCTAAGTTTTTATGCAAAATTATTATATTTATATACTTGCAAGCAAATACAATAAGACTCTATATATAGGTGTCACATCAAATTTAATTAAATGAGTGTGGGAACATAAGAATAAGGTTATTCCTAGTTTTACGTCGAAATACAATGTACAAAAATTAGTTTATTTCGAGGAATTTCAAAATATAGATTCAGCTCTTAACAGAGAAAAACTTTTAAAGAGCTGGAAAAGGGAATGGAAAATAGATTTAATTGCAAGCAAAAATCCAAATTGGGACGATTTATATTGCGAAATTACAAAATGAGATCCCAGTGTCAGCTACTCGGATGACAGGGCTAGAATGAGAGAGGCAATAACGCTAGAATCGTATGAGGCATAGAAAAAGAGTGTTTATCTTATTAGCTGCTGTAATTTTAGCAATTTTATTATTAAAAAACTATAGTGGTTTTCACGAAGGCATAGTACACTTAAAGAGTGACAATAAGGAATTTAAAAAAAAACCGGAAAATTCTGTAGAATCGACCATATTACATAGGGAAAAGGAAGTGTATGATCATGTCCTTCGCTCCGATAATTAATTTGTAAATAAAATAGTTTTGCATTTTCTTATAAGATGAGTAATATTAGCGTATTAATTATAGAATCAATCATTATGTTTGATGATAATAATCCTTGGAATTTGGGAAAGAAACCGGTAGGGAGCAAAACTCCTAATAATGAAGATATTTTAAGTAAAGCTGTATCTGATATAAGGTTCTTTCTTAATGGATTAACCAGAAACAGGGGCAAAAAACCTTATTTCATCATTTTCATTATTTTGCTGTTCTATGCTTGCACTGGCTTTTATATTGTCCATCCTAGTGAAGAAAGTATAGAACTTACCTTTGGTAAATACTCTAACACAGAGATGTCCGGTTTGCGCTATCACTTCCCCTATCCTATTGGTAAGGTTTTTAAAGTGAACGTTAAGGAAGTAAATCGCGAAGAAATTGGAGTAAGCGGTTCTTATGGACGAGATACAGACCGCGGTGAAGGTGTTATGCTTACCGGAGATGAAAATATAGTCAACGTTAACTTCGAAATTCAGTGGCGCGTTAGAGATGCTAAGGACTATTTATTCAAAGTGCGGGATCATCAACCTGGTTTAAGCGTTAAAAACGCTGCTGAAAGTGCTATGAGGGAGATAATAGGTAAGAATACGATTTCTTTTGCACTGGAAGGTCAAGGGAGAGCCGAAATTTCCAGAGATACCAGAATTTTATTGCAACAGATTCTTGATGGATACCAAATGGGCATAGAAATTTTATCTGTCCAAATGAAAAAAATCGATCCACCAGAAAAAGTAATTAGCTCATTTAGAGATGTGCAAAGTGCTCGTGCAGATAAAGAGCGTACTATAAACGAAGCATATTCTTATAGTAATGAGATCATACCTCGAGCAAAAGGTGAAGCGATAAAGATAAAATTAGATGCACAAGCATATGAAAATGAAATAATAAATGAAGCAAAAGGTAATGCAAATCGCTTTTTATCTCTTTATGAGGAATATAGACAGAACCCTTCTCTCGTTAAGAATCGCATTTATCTTGAAACTATGGAAAATATTTTCAGTAAGGTAGACAAAGTTGTTGTAACTGATGATCTGAAAGGTATGTTTTCTTATTTACCTCTTACAAATTTAGGAAAATAACCATGAGTAGTAATATTAAAATTGTTTTTGTTTCTGTATTTGTTGTTTTATTGATTGTTTTATCTAATTCAATATTTGTTGTGCAAGAAACAAAGCAAGCTATAGTTATACAACTGGGTAAAGTTGTAAGAGATGTTAGGGAGAGTGGCTTATATTTTAAGTTGCCATTCATAAATAGTGTAGAGTTTCTTGATAAAAGAGTTTTAGATTTAAGTCCTGACAAAACTCCAAGAGAAGTGATAACTGCAGATCAAAAACGTATTATAGTAGATGCGTATGCAAAATATAAAATAACGAATCCTATTACTTTTTACCAGGCTGTGAGGAATGAATCAGGGCTGGTTAGAAGATTGTACCCAGTTATAGAAGCACACATAAGAGAAAATATAGGCAGATTTTCGTTGATTAGTTTGTTGAATGAAAAAAGATCAGAGGTTATGCAATTGATTCAGCGTGGAGTTTATTCTGAAGCTGAAAAATTTGGCATAGAAATAATAGATGTAAGAATTAAGAGAGCAGATTTACCAGAAGAAAATAGTTCTGCAATATTTCGCCGTATGCAAACTGAAAGGGAAAAAGAAGCAAAAGAAATTAGAGCAGAAGGAGAGCAAGCGGGGCAGGAAATTAGATCAAAAGCTGATAAATTAAAGAGGGAAATTATCTCCAGTGCAGTAAAAGAATCGTATGAAATAAGGGGTCGTGGTTATGCTGAAGCAACTAGAATTTATAATGAGGCATTTAAGGTTGATGAAGAGGTCTTTAACTTTTATCGCTCTATGAGAGCTTACAGTAAATCATTTGCCGAAAATAATACTAAATTTGTACTTTCACCAAACAATAACTTTTTAGATATTTTAAATAAAGGATGGAAATAATTTATGAAAAGTAAGGCATTTATTTTATCTATATTTGCATATTTTCTAATTGCGTTTTCTTCGTATGCTAATATGTTTGATTGGAATGCAAAAAAGGTCGTTGATGCTAGCACTACTGCATGCAACTGTAATCAAGGACTTGCCGATTTAGTGGAAGAACTCATTCCTGCGGTTGTAAATATTTCAAGCGAACAAATCATCAAACAAGAAAATAACAGTAGAACTAGAGTTCCATCTATGCCAGGAAATAATTTTTTTGATGATTTTAGAGAGTTTTTTGAGCGTTTTGATCAGTTTTTTATGGATAGGGGCCCTAGTGTTAACAAAGAGGTGGTGTTGCTTGGTTCTGGGTTTATTATAGATAAAGGTGGAACTATAGTAACCAATTACCACGTTATTAAAAACGCCCAAGATATCACAGTTACTATGAATGATAATACTTATTTCAAAGCAGAAGTTTCAGGCTATGATGCAAAAACTGATCTTGCTGTGCTTAAGATTAAAGCTGACAAAGATCTTCCTTTTGTTGCATTTGGTGATTCTGATAAAGCAAGAGTTGGTGATACAGTTATTGCAATAGGTAACCCATTTGGTTTGGGTGGCTCTGTAAGCACAGGAATTATATCTGCAAGGTCCAGAGACATTAGTATCGGCACTATGAATGAATTTATTCAAACCGACGCTGCAATTAATAGAGGCAACTCCGGAGGGCCATTATTTGATTTAAATGGAAAAGTTATAGGTATTAACACCGCTATCTATTCCCCATCTGAGTCTGGCGGCAACGTGGGTATAGGTTTTGCCATACCATCTAATTTAGCTATGTCAATTATTGACACATTAAAAAGTGGCAAAAAAATAAAACATGGTTGGCTTGGTGTGCAAGTTCAGCCTATAACGAAAGAATTTGCTGAGTCCTTGGGTTTAAAAGATATAAAAGGCGCATTGGTTGCAAGTATAGTAAAGGATAGTCCTGCAGAAAAAGGTGGGATTAAAGTAGGTGATATATTATTAGAATTTGACGGTAAAAAAATCGATAGAATGACACAATTACCTCAAATGGTTTCAAGAGCTGGACCTGAGAAAAAAGTGCAAGTTAAGTTACTTAGAAAGAGCAAAGAGGTTAATATTAAAGTTGTGATCGGAGAATCTACAAATGATGGCCAAGATAACAATCAAGAAGAAAATAAATCAACATCTGATTATGTAACCGGTTTAACTGTTTCAAATCTGCCAAAAGAATCAAAAGAAAGTAATCCTACAAAAGGTGTGATAGTTACCAATGTAGATAGTAACAGTAATGCCACGCTGCGTGGTATTAAAAAAGGAGACATTATTATCCAATTAGATGGAACCGATATAGAAAATACTAATGATTTTCAAAAACAAGTTGATTCAGCAGTAAAGAAAAACGGTAAAGATTCAATAATGTTGCTCATTTACCGCAATGGAAATCAATTCTTTACTTCGATAAAGTTGAAGAAGTAATTTTATTCACTAAATTTACAAAACAGTAGTGTTGTAAGCTCGCTACTGTAACACTTCAATCTTATAAAATAAATAAAAATCTACACTAGATTTCTTGCATAACCATATAAAAAACCAAAGGATGTCATCCCAGTACTTGACTACTCAGATCCAGAAAATTTAACTGCAAATGAGCACATCAAGCAGTTGTATAATGAAGACTGGATTCCAGCGTCACGCGCTGGAATGACAAGAAAGAGGTACCAAAAAGAGCCCTTTGCTTGTCGCCTTAGTAGCCATTCTAAGTACCTATCATAGAATGTCATCTCAACTAGGAAGGGTGTCATCCCAGTGCCCTGACTACTTGGATCCAGGAAAGTTTGCTTGTAAGCAAGCAAACTAGCATAGAAAGTGGTTACAACGTTTTCGATGAGATTATATGGAAAACTGGATTCCAGTGTCAAGCACTGAGATGACAGGAAAAGAGATCACAATTACTTATTCTCTTCCTTATTATCTATGTCTTGATAATCAGAATCTACTACTTTTTCTTCTTTATCATTTGGATTTCCTTCTGATGAAAAGCCATTTTCAGCACTATTTTGTTGAGATGCTTGATACATAGCTTCCCCAAGTTTCATAGATAATTGAGAAAGATTAGTAACTTTCTGCTGTATTGAATCAGCGTCATCAATGTTATCAGATTTACTAGCCTCTTTTAGCTCATTCAGTGCACTTTCAATAGCAGATTTATCTTCAGGGGAGACTTTATCACCATACTCTGTCAGAGACTTTTCTGTAGAATGAACTAAGCTATCCGCCTGGTTCTTCACTTCAATAAATTTCTTACGCTTTTCATCCTCGTGAGCTTTTTCTTCAGCTTCTTTCACCATGCGATTTATTTCATCATCAGACAGACCACCTGAAGATTGAATGCGTATTTTTTGCTCTTTTCCAGTAGCTTTATCTTTTGCAGAAACGTGCGCTATTCCATTTGCATCTATGTCGAACGTCACTTCAATTTGTGGCCTTCCGCGCGGAGCAGGAGGTATCCCCTCCAAACTAAACTGGCCAAGTAGTTTATTATCAATTGCCAATTTTCTTTCACCCTGATGCACCTTAATTGTAACAGCTGTTTGGTTATCTTCTGCAGTTGAAAACACTTGAGATTTTTTAGTGGGAATAGTAGTATTACGTTCAATAAGTGGAGTGAATACTCCTCCTAGAGTTTCAATACCAAGAGAAAGTGGAGTCACGTCAAGTAGTAACACATCTCTTACATCGCCTTGAATGATTCCCGCCTGTATTGCAGCTCCAATTGCTACAACTTCATCAGGATTGACTCCTCTATGTGGATCTTTGCCAAAGAATTCTTTAACTTTCTCTATGACTTTTGGCATACGAGTCATGCCACCAACAAGAACCACTTCGCCAATTTGACTAGCAGACAACCCAGCATCCTCAAGAGCTTTTTTACAAGGAGCCATAGTTCTTTCGATTAAATCATTCACTAAACTTTCAAGTTTTGCTCTCGTTAATTTCATATTTAAGTGTTTTGGGCCACTTGCATCAGCTGTAATAAACGGTAGATTTATTTCCGTTTCCATTGCGCTTGATAATTCAATTTTTGCTTTTTCAGCAGCTTCTTTGATTCTTTGCATAGCCATTGGATCATTTCTCAAATCAATGCCATTTCTTTTCTTGAATTCATCTAGTAAATAACTCACTACTCCATTATCAAAGTCTTCACCTCCAAGATGGGTATCACCGTTTGTCGCTTTCACTTCGAAAACTCCATCGCCTATTTCAAGTATTGAAACGTCAAATGTACCACCACCAAGGTCATATACTACTATTGTGTGCCCATGTTTCTTATCAAGACCATAAGCAAGTGCTGCAGCAGTAGGTTCATTTACTATTCTGAGTACATTTAATCCGGCAATTTTTCCTGCATCTTTTGTTGCTTGACGTTGAGAGTCGTTGAAGTATGCTGGCACTGTTATCACAGCATCTTTTACTTCCTCTCCAAGATAAGCTTCTGCTGCCTCTTTCATGTTTTGTAGTATAAATGCACCAATTTGACTAGGAGAATATTCTTTATTATCAGTTGTTTTAACCCATGCATCACCCCTTTTTGCTGCAAATACTTTGTATGGTACACTTAGATTTTTCATTTCAGGATCACTATATTGACGGCCTATTAATCTCTTAGTAGCAAAAAAGGTATTACTTGCATTGGTGGTTGCTTGTCTTTTTGCAGGAGCGCCAATCAACCTTTCTCCTGACGAAGTAAATGCAACTATAGATGGAGTAGTTCTTGCCCCTTCTTTATTTTCTATTACCTTTGTATCCTTGCCCTGCATTATTGCGACACAAGAATTTGTTGTTCCGAGATCTATGCCTATTGCTCTTCCCATAATGAGTACCCCATTGTAAATATTATCTGATATAAGAATATATAAGTATAGGGCTTATTAATTACAAGCCCAATTTAGGATTTCTAATTAGTTATTAGAACTTAAAAGGCGCGAAAGCCATTTAGTCAGCCAAAAATTGCCTCGTAGTTTATTTGAATTATCAGCTTCTTCATTGCTACTATCCCCAATTTGGTATCCAGAATTCTGTAATGGCTTATAACCGTTTAAATTAACATCATCTCCTTGTTTTAAAACAAATGTATTTACATCTAAACTGTTATCAATACTGACGTTCAATGTAATATAAAACTCTTTTTCGATTGTAGAAACTGTATTGCGTTTATTATTAAAAATATGCGCTATAACTGCACTGTGCGCTACTAAATCAAAAGACTTATTTCGATTCTTGTTAGCAATATGTTGTAAATCCCTTAGTATTGATGAAACAATTACTTCGTTTGATTTTACTCTTCCAATACCCTTGCAGTGTAAACACTCTGTAGTATTAATTTCTTGTATGTTTGGTTTAATTCTTTGTCTTGAAAATACCATTAAACCAAAGTCATTTATGTAGCTAAATTGAACTTTAGCTTTATCGTCTTTAAACGCTTGCTTTATAGCAGACTCAACAGCTCTGCAATACTGATATTTCAACATGTCAATAAAATCGACTACTATTAATCCTGATAGGCCCCTAAGATTCACCTGTCTTGATATTTCAGGTACTGCTTCCATATTGGTTCTATAAGCTGTTTCTTCTATGCTATCTTCTCCTGTCATCTTTCCTGAATTTACGTCTATTGAAACAAACGCCTCAGTTAAAGTTATTATTAAAGACCCACCAGATGGCAACTCTACTCTATTGCTATATAACTCAGAAATTTGATCTTCGATTCCGTAGTAAGTAAAGATCGGAACATAACCTCTATACAATCTATAGCGCAACTTACTACCTTTTAGTGCATTGTTAGCATATTGCCTAACTGCTTCAAAAGCTTCCTTTCCAGACACTATAACTTCTATACCATCGCTACAAAAATCACGAACAGATCTCATAATTACATCTGCTTCGTTGTAAATTAATGACGGAGCATTTACAGAGAAAGCATTTTTTTGAATGCTCTGCCATAATGAGGATAAATAATTATAATCCTGCTCAATTTCTTTCTTATTTTTTCCTGAACCAACAGTTCTTACTATTAAACCTGATCTTTTTGGCAAGTTTATTGAACTCAGTATCTCCTTTAACTGCTTTCTGACATTAACATCTTCAATTCTGCGAGACACTCCACCTTTACTCATGGAATTTGGCATGAAAACACAGTATCTACCCACTAAAGTTATGTATGTTGTAAATGAAGCTCCTTTATTGCCTCGTTCCTCTTTAGTTAGCTGAACCAATACTTTTTGATTTACTGAAATAACATCTTGTAATTTGTATTTTTTATATAAAGGTACCTCTCTTACAAAACCACTACCTGACTCGTTAACATTCTTACTAGCTGCAGAATCTAAAGAGACACTTGCTGGGGCTTCTTCTATACAATCGTCATTTGAGTAGCCCTCAAAAATAGTTTCCTTTTCTTTTTCTGGAATATTGAAGTAATCTAGAGATATCTCGGAAAAAGACAAAAAACCTTGCTTATTTTTTCCATATTCAATAAATACGGCTTGCAAAGAAGGCTCTATACGCTTTATATAAGCAACGTATATATTACCTCTTAATTGTTTTTTTTCCTTGAATTCTTGTTCAAATTCTACAACCTTGTTATTAATTGACAAGGCAACTCTTACCTCATTAGAACAGATAGAATTTTCTATCAATAATACCCTTTTACCACTATTTGTCACTTATTTACCGTTTGCTTTTTATTCTGAAGTTAACTTTATGCTACTTAATGCACTGTTGATTGTCAAGGATTTTGCAATCTGCATTATTCGATTGACTTTTAGTATTTTGCGTAATAAACTCGCATAGAATTTATTATATCATTATAAGTATGGCGAAAAAAAATGCTTCTTTGCTTGTTAAGTTAGTCAGCACTGCAATCAAGACAACAAGAGCTGGTGAAGAAAAATCAACAGGCTATTTTTATGTAAAAAAGCGTAATCCAAAAAAGCTCACCAGAAAACTGGAGTTTAGAAAGTATGACCCAGTAGTCAGAAGGCATGTTCTATTTAAAGAAGAAAAATTAAAGTAGTTTTTTTATAGGAAAGTTTATTATTATGCAAAGTCTACAATTAAGTTACCCTATAATGGTAGAGTTGGGGGATGTGAAAGATACAAAGCTGAGATTAATAAAGATCATTGCACAATTAATAAATATAAGGTACAAAACACAGAAAAAAGCAGCAATCGCTCTAAAGATTGATCAACCTAAAGTATCTCAAATCAATAGATTAAAAGTCGAAGGGTTCTCCTTAGAATACTTGCTTAACTTATTGGTTGCTTTGGACCAAGACATAAACGTAAGAATAAAGCATAATTCTAAACCTGCATAATATGTAAAGAACAAATGGTAATTTAAAAATTGCAGAACAATAAAACGGTAAGCTAAAAGGGAGCTTATTACTCAACAAAACAAGACTTAAAATTTTGTGCAATGCTATTGATTATAGCTAGATATGCATCTTTTCCAGGCTCTATGTCTGATCCAATAGGGTCAAGAACTACCATTTTTGCGTCATTAGAAAGAGCATTAGGCTTTATGCTATCTTCCTGTGAATGAGCAAATATACATTTAACGTTTTCTTCCTTCATTATCTTTTTTAGCTTCATTAAACTCTTCATACCTATGTAAGAATCCTCTTCTATAGAAAGAATAGCGCTTGGATGATTTAGACCGAAATATTTTTCAAAATATTGATAAGCATCATGAGTAACGATGTATTTTTGATTTTTAAAATCATTCAGTTCTTTCATGATTTCTTTTACTTCTTGGTCTATTTTTTTTATAGCTTTTGTTGCATTAGAGTTGTATCGATGGGAATTTTCTTTATCTATGTTAGACAATGTTGCACTTATAGAAAGTATCATGCTCTTTGCATTTTCGGAACTCAGCCACATGTGTAAATCTTTTTCATCTTGAATGTGAGTGATTTTTCTAGAAAATGAATGTGGCCGAGTAGGAAGTAGGTTGATTGCCTTTGACAATTGCACTAGTTCTTTATTATTTTTGGCGAAAGTTTGAACAAACGGCTCTAAGTTATCGTCAACATAAAATATAACGTCACTTGATTCTAAATTACTCGCATCAGATGGCTTTAATATATAATTATGTGCAGATGTTGCATAGCCAAGCAATTCCGGTTCTAAAATCCCTTCTGTAACAGAAGCTACAAGTGAGTGGATAGGTTTGATTGTAGCTACAACTTTTAAATTGGATGAAAAGGCGATATTATAGTATAGTGTAAATGAAAGTAATAGAAAAAAAGTCAGTAAATGTCTCATATAAACGTTGAGAAGAAGCTAAATTTTGTCAATAAGTTAAATAATGTCAATAATCATGTTCTAAAAATAGAAAATCTTGCTCTCACATATGATGGTAAAAGAATCCTTGATAATATCAATATGTTCATGGAAAGAGGAGACGTAATTACAATACTTGGTCCAAATGGTGGAGGGAAAACCTCTTTAGTGAAAGCAATTGCTGGCATAAATAAAAGCTGTACCGGTAATATCGTATTTGCTGACAACATAAAAATTGGCTATATGCCGCAAAATTTTAGTATTAGTAATTTGATGCCAATAACAGTTGAATATTCCCTTTTAAATAGCTCCTTGAAAAGACTAAAGAAAAATCAATCCATTATTACAGAAACGATAGAGTTGGTTGGTATCGGTAACATTTTGAAGAATCAAGTGTTAGAAATTTCTGCAGGGCAAACACAATTATTGCTACTTGCACGTTGTTTAATTGCAGAGCCTGACTTGATCATTCTAGATGAACCAGTCAGTGCAATGGATATTAACGCGCGGGCTAAATTTTATGATATTATAAATAAAATAGCAAAAAAACGATTGGAATCGATTCTTATGACTTCTCATGATCTTAACTCTGCTCTACCATCTTCAGATTACATAATTTGTATAAATAATACTATCTATTGCCAAGGCAAGCCTGATGAGATTATGAAAAATAGAACCCTAAATGAAATATTTAGCAGTTACGCAGCGAAATGATTCAAAATATTTTGCGTCTTCTGCACATAACTACGGTGCTGACGCGTTACAATATATTACCTTATTTACTTCCACTATCAAAAAAATCAATAAATAAAATACAAGGCCATAAACTAAAGCGTGCTCTTGAAAAATTAGGTCCGGTGTTCATTAAGTTTGGGCAGTCTATCTCATCACGTACTGATGTTTTAAATGAGGATATAACAAATAACTTGTTATTGATATGTGATAGATTGCCATCGTTTTCACATAAAATAGCAGTTAAAACTATAGAAAGTGAGTTTAATTGTAAATTGAGCGACATTTTTTCAAGCTTTTCTGAAAAGCCAATTGCAGCAGCATCGATTTCTCAGGTGCATAGAGCGGTTACAACTGAGGGTAAAGAAGTTGCTGTGAAGGTTTTAAGGCCAAATATTGAGAAAACATTCTCAAGGGATATAAAAATGCTTTCTTGGCTTGCAGAAATTGCAGAAAAATTTAGCGAACAACCAAAAAGGCTGAAGCCGATTGAATTAGTCAAAACTTTTGCTGAAATTTGCCGATTAGAGTTAGATCTACGTTTTGAAGCTGCTCACTCTTCGGAACTAAAGGAAAACACAAAAAATGACAAAGGTTTTTATGTACCTGAAGTAGATTGGAATAGAGCTTCGAAAAAGGTTTTAACATTAGAATGGATAGAAGCAACGCCAATATACGAAGTTGAAAAACTGAATAATCATAAGCAAATAGCTATCAATCTTATAGAATCGTTTTGCAATCAAGTATACAGGGATTGTTTTTTTCATGCTGATATGCATCCTGGAAATCTAATGGTTGATAGTAATAACAATATTATTGCCCTGGATTGTGGAATCATGGGTAGAATAGATCGTGAGACATGCTATTACGTTATAGAGATACTCAAAGGCTTTTTAAATCGGGACTATGATCACGTTGCAAAAATGCACTTTAAAGCTGGTTACGTTTCATCACAGCATAGAAATTTTGTCACCGCTTGCAGGGCAATAGGTGAACCCATTATTGGGCAGCCTATACAGAAGATTTCATTTGCTAGTTTACTTGCTCAGCTATTAAAAATAACTGGTGATTTTGATATGAAAGTTCAAACACAATTGTTATTGCTGCAGAAAACTATGATTTTACTGGAAGGGACATGTAGAAAGATCTACTCAGAAATCAATATGTGGAAAGTAGTTGAAGCGTGGATAAGCAGTCAACATGAAAATAAAATAGGGTATAGGGAAAAAATTAGAAGTTCTTATCCCATAAAAACAATCCAAGGAATATTTAGCCTTATAGAAAAATTGAACCTAATAGCTGATAAAAAATTAGAAAACATCCAAATTAAAAATAAATCAAATGGAAAAGTCTATTTTTTGCTGTGGTCTGTAATTATAATTCTAATTGTTAAATTTTTAATTTCTTAAACTGTGGTGCGTCAAGCCCAATTTTTATTCAACTTAATTTTTGTATCTATTCAGGGGCATCGCAAATATTGAAGCAAAAGTGGTCAGTGCTTACTGTACGAACATTGTGATTTTAGCTTACCAGGGGGGTGTCATTCGAGTAGCTGACACTGGTTCCTTTATGACGGCAGTGCCCAGACACTGGTTTCCATCCAAAAGGGCAGTGCCCCCTCTTGTCATCCCAGTGCTCCTATAATGTCATCCCAGTGCGTGACACTGGGATGACATCATCCTTTTTTTTGTGATTCCAGCGTCACGCACTGGGATGACACCCTACTAGCGGAAGTTACCCTCAAATATGTTAGCTATAAATGTTAAGAAATTTACCAAACGAAAAAAAAGGCAAAAGAAGCCCTGGGGTTATTATCCGCTTTAAAATATTGGCGTTTTTTATGTTTTAAACGCTTGACAAGCGAGA
>CACPSE010000016.1:0-24778 GCA_902636535.1 uncultured Wolbachia sp.
ATTCCACTATTAACTATTGCATTCCTGAGCATTTTGATTCATCATTTCCTTTGTGAAAAACATTCCAAACTTTCTCTCCACTTTTTCTGGGTAAGGTCAATCTTTTGGTGGTAATGAATAAGGGACAAAGTGTGCTAACTTATCTATATAATGGTAATATCCACTTTCACGCATTGTTTCAATATACAGACCTAAATTGAAACAATTATACAAAATCCTGCTTATGTTTCAAGATAAATGACTTTAATGAAATATAATTTACCTTACCACTTCGTTTTGATTCTCCAGTTCAACATAGGATAAATTACTCATATATTCTCCTAGTATTTCCTCCTTGTTGTCATTACCTAGTCCACTGCTAAACCCCTGACACTTTTTCTGGGTAAGGTCAATTGATTGTTCATAGGTTTAGTTGATGGCTGCTTGCTTTTTCTTCAAACACATCCCAAAGATCTTTTTCTAGCGATATATTATACAATTTATTGATATGAACTACTCCCGTGGGTGAAGTTGTGTTAATTTCGAGCAGGAAGTCATCTATAATATCAATACCAACAAATATTAGCCCCCTTTTCTTTAATTCAGGACCAATTTTATTACATATTTCATTGTCTCTATCGTTCATTTGAGCGGGTTCAAAACTTGCTCCAAGCCGCGCATTTGTCCTGATCTCTCCACTAATCTTTGGAACTCGTTTCATTACACCAATTGATTGACCATAAAGTAGCAATATTCTTTTATCTTTATCTATGTTTTTACAAAACGATTGTGCAATCACAGGGCATTCGTATTTTGCTATCATGAGATCCACTACTACTTGAATACTATTCTCATCTTGTATTCTTATCACATCGTTTCCTCCATAACTATACAATGGCTTCAGGATAATATCTTTATAGTTGCGGTAAAAATCTCTAATCATTGATATATTTTCAGTAATCAAAGTCGGCGGAATCAGTTCTGGAAATAATGAAGTTATCAATTTTTCAGGACAATTTCTTATTTCTGTTGGATTGTTAATTACCAATGCGCTGGTTTTTTCTAAGATATATGTTGTTGTAATATAACGCATATCAAAGGGTGGATCCTGTCTGATAAATATGATGTCCATTTCATTCAAGTTGATTGCTACATCCTCTTTAGAGATAAAACTAAAATCATCAACGCTGACTTTCTGAGCAAAAGCAATTGGATAGTTTAGCTTTAGCGCTAAATTATCAGGAGTATAAACAAAAATTTCATAACCCCTCCTTTGTGCTTCCTTTATTAGCACGAATGTAGTGTCAGTTTCAAAATTTATATTTTCATCCATCTGAAAGGCAACTTTCATTTATGTTCTCTCCCTATTGTCACAATTGTACAAATGTTATAATTTGAAAGCGATTTTTGCCTAATGGCGTAACTTACTGTACCTATATCGTACATAACTTACAACTTGTTTTACTCCCTTTACTTTTCTTGCAATTGCTATTACAGCTTTTAATTCCGCTTTATTTTGGGCTATACCCATCAAATAAACAACTCTATCAACCGTATTAACGCCATAATTAATTGACTTAATATTTCTTTTTCCCAGGAGTCTTGTTCTTATTTCCGCTGTTATCATGCCATCTACAGTAGTGTCTAGCATGGAAGCCATTTGAATTGGTATTACTCTTATTTCATTTATCACTTCTTTAATTTCTTTTTGCTGCCAAGCTATTTTTTCTGCTGTAAGTTGTTTTTCAGGAGTGTCAACACTTCCAATGAGCAATACTCTTCCTTCACTTACTTTAACCTTTATGGATGAAAATAGCCCATGTTTTAAGAGCCCCTTATTAATTCTGATGACCATAGTTGTATCATCAATGATATTTCCCAAGGATTTGTCCTGCATTGTTATCGCTGTTGCTGTCGCTGTAGCCACCACACCTCCTATTATAAGGGTTGTGCAACCACTTTGTGTAATCAAAAAAATTGCGAGTAAGAAGCTTGTTATTAATCTCATTATTGATTTTCAGGATTTAGAGTTTTCATTAAAAAATGTTAATAAGCTTTTTTGATTGTGTAAATACCATAAATTAAGTAAGACTTTGAACCTTGAATATTTTTAATGGAATACCTATAGTAGGGTACTAAAAATTTCTTGCGGATATGGCGGAATTGGTAGACGTGCCAGGTTTAGGTCCTGGTGAGCTTGCTCGTGGGGGTTCAAGTCCCTCTATCCGCACTTTAAAGTCATGTAACTTAGGTTTTAAGGGAAAATTTATAATCACTGAATACACTTTTGTTTGTATAAAAACCTGTTCTTAAGGATTGTGTTTAACTTAAATTCTGGTAAAATGACTCTATTAAGATATGAATTAAAATGTTAATAAATGAATTATGATGTCTAATAATATACCTCAAAATACAGTCGAAGTAAGTAGCGTATATACCTACAAAGAGCTTAGTATAGATAAACTAAAGTATGAGTATGAAATCACAGTTGGTAGTGAGTATATAAAACAAAAGGTAAATTCCAGGTTGCAAGAGATAGCAGGAAATGCAAAATCACCTGGATTTAGGGCTGGAAAGATGCCCTATGACCTTGTTGTTGCAAATTATAAAAACGAAGCTTTGGAATATGTGATAAATAATACAATTGATTATTGCTCAAGTGACTTGATGAAAAAAATTGAAGTCAAGTCTCACATTTATCCTAAGGTTGATGTTATATCATTACCAGATCTAGATAAAGAAGATGAGAAGGGCAATTTTGTATAAAAACTATCTTTTGAATCAATGCCTGAAGCACCAGCGATAGATCTTGACAAAATAAACTTAAAGAAAATTGAAGCAAAGATTGAAGAGGAAGATATAAAAGAATTTATTGATTCTATTAAAACAAAATTCCCCAATTTCGCCTCTGTTGATGATGCTTCTTATCAAGCGAAAGATGGGGATAAATTGATAATTGATTTTGAAGGGCGGATTAGGAATAAGCTCTTTCAGGGTGGAAGTAGCAAAAATTTTGCCGTTAATTTAGGGTCTGGCACATTTGTTAATGGTTTTGAAGATCAATTAACTGGTATGAAAAAGGGAGAAATAAAGAACTTTAAGTTGAAATTTCCTGAAAATTACCAAGCCATTTCCCTTGCAGGACAGGAAGCTGATTTTTCTGTGCGAGTTAATGAGATTCACATTGCCAAAGATTTTGAAAATGATGATGAAATAGCTAAGAGTATTGGGTTTAAAGATTATTCTTTGCTAATAAATCATGCAAAAAAAAATGATTGGTGATCAGTGTACCGAAATGAGAAATCTCTTAATTAAAAAGGAGCTATTTGATTATTTGGATGCTAATTATAGTTTTGATTTACCCACAGACATAGTAAAACAGGAGCAACAAAGAGTGGAAGGAGAATTGGGTGCTCAAAATGATTCTCGTAAAGAAGCTGAAAAACGTGTAAAGCTTGCTATGTTATTTATGAAGTTTAGTGTAGAACATAAAATATCATTAACTCAAAATGATGTTTTGAATGTTATTGTAAATCAATACGTCAGTAAGGATGTACCGTTTGACAGAGTACTTAAGCATTTTGAATCAAATAAACAATTTCAAGAATTAGTTAGAGGACAAGCGCTTGAGTATAAAGTGACAGATTATATAATAGAAAAAGTGAGTAAAGAAGAGCAGATTGTTTCTGTGAAAGAATTAAAGGAATTATTTGATAATATTTAATAGGAAAAGGTATGACTCTTATACCAATTGTAGTTGAGCAAACTAGTCGCGGTGAGCGCGCTTATGACATATATTCAAGACTAGTGAAAGAAAGAATAATTTTCGTAACAGGTCCTATTGAGGACAACATGGCTAGCGTAATAGTAGCACAGCTTTTATTTTTAGAATCGGAAAACCCCGATAAAGACATTTGTATGTACATCAACTCACCAGGTGGTGTTGTAACTGCTGGTTTGTCGATTTACGATACAATGCAATATATAAACCCAGACGTTTCAACTTTATGTATAGGTCAAGCTGCGTCTATGGGTTCTTTATTGCTTGCAGCTGGTACAAAAGGTAAGCGCTACTCTCTACCTCATTCAAGAATTATGATACATCAGCCATCTGGTGGTTATCATGGTCAAGCAACTGATATAGAAATACATGCTAATGAAATTTTGCGGGTTAAGAAAAAACTAAATCAAATTTATGAAAAACATACTGGAAATTCACTGAAGAAAATTGAAGGAATGATGGAAAGAGATAAATTCATGGATCCTGAAGAAGCAAGGAAAATTGGCTTAATTGACAGGGTGATAGCTGAGCGTACAGATATTGAAATTGAAAATATTAAAGTTAAACAAAAGGTGGGTTAATGGATAACAATAATGATTTACACTACTGTTCTTTTTGCAACAAGGCACAAGATGAAGTAGATAAATTGATTACTAACTCTTCGGATGGTTTAAAGGTGTTTATTTGTAATGAGTGCATAGAATTATCCCATAAAGCAATAAGTCAAAAGAAAGATAGATCTTTTAATTCAGATTGTATATCTGATATGAAGCTATTACTAAAGAAACCTGAGGATATAAAAAACTTTCTCAGCAAGCATGTTGTAGGTCAAGAACACGCGCAACACGTTTTATCTGTAGCTATGTATAACCATTGTCAATCCATGGTACAATTTCATGCTATAAGTGATATTGAAATTGAGAAGTCAAATATAATGCTTATTGGTCCCACTGGTTCTGGTAAGACTTTGCTGGCCAAAACACTTGCTAAAGTTTCAGATGTGCCATTTGCTATGGCTGATGCAACAACTTTAACTGAGGCAGGTTATGTGGGTGATGATGTAGAAAGCGTGTTGTCGCGTTTATTACAAGCTGCAAATTATGACGTTGCAAAAGCACAGCGTGGTATAGTGTTTATAGATGAAATAGACAAGATCACAAGAAAATCTGAAAGCACTTCAATAACCCGTGACGTTTCAGGTGAAGGGGTCCAGCAAGCTCTGCTTAAGATTATGGAGGGTACAGTTGCTTATGTTCCGCCACAAGGAGGGCGAAAACACCCACAACAAGAGTTTATACAAGTGGATACTAGTAACATACTGTTTATTTGTGGAGGAGCTTTTGAAGGCCTCGATAAAATTATTGAAGCGAGAAAAAAGGGAACGTCAGTTGGCTTTGGAGCAGATATAAGTCAGTCTAAAGAGCAAAAGAAAAAGAATGCTTTACATGATGTTCAACCTGAAGATTTAATCAAATTCGGTTTAATACCCGAATTTGTAGGGCGGGTTCCAATAACTGCTGTTTTAGATGAGCTAGATCATGAAGATTTAATACATGTGTTGACAGAGCCAAGGAATGCACTAATAAAACAGTACAAAGCATTGCTTGCGTTTAGCAAAGTAAACCTTGAGTTTTCAGATGAAGCAATATCAGCTATTGCTAAAAAGGCTATAAGCTATAAAACAGGCGCAAGAATGTTACGTGCTATTTTAGAGTCACTTTTGCTTGACATTATGTATACAGCCGGAAATGGAGGCTTTGAAGGTAGCACTATAGTAATCACTAAGAAAATGGTAGAGTTAGGAAAAGCAATGATTAATCATAATAATAATGGCAATGTTATAACGGTTAATGATTAATTTGAGGCATATATTGTGAACATTGAACGTACTGTGAGCTCTGGTTTTGCTGCATTGTCAGTATTACCTTTAAGAGATGTAGTAATTTTTCCAAATATAATGGTGCCTTTATTCATAGGCAGAGAAAAATCTGTTAATGCACTAGAGTATGCAATAAGTAGTAGTAATCACCAAAATGAGATTTTTCTTGTAGCACAGAAAGATGGCTCTGTTGATAATCCAGAGCCTGAAGATCTTTATGAAGTAGGTGTGTTAGCAAGCATTGTACAACCGTTAATAAAATTACCTGACAATGCAGTAAAAGTTATAATCCGGGGGATAAGAAGGGGAAGAGTTGTAGAATATATTAGCTCTCATACTTTATTACAAGCCAGGGTAGAGTTAGACAGTCATTATGAATATGAAGAAGATGAAGGAAATATTGATTTAGAGGCTTTAAGGCGGTCTGTTGTAGACGCGTTCGATAGCTGGTGTAAGCTAAACAAGAAAAATCAGCCCGAGGTTGCCATTAACTCCATTGATCAAATCAAAGAAGTTGATCAACTTGTAGACACGGTAGCTTCACATTTAAATATAAAAGTATCAGATAAACAAAGTATACTTGAGGCTTATGACCCAGAAGAGCGTTTAAAAAAAGCTTTTGCTTTTATTGAGAGAGAAATGAGTATTTTGAACGCACAAAACCGTTTATATAAGACAATTAAATCGCAAGTTGAAAGCACTCAGAAAGTTTACTACCTTAACGAGCAATTGAAAGCTATACAGAAAGAATTAGGTGAATTTGAGAATGGTGATGAAGGGAATATACTCAATGAATTTGAAAAAAAGATAAATGAAACAAAGCTTTCTCAGGAAGCAAGAGAGAAAGCTATAACTGATTTGAAGAGATACAAGAAAATGAATCCCATTTCTCCTGAAGCTACAGTTATATCTAGTTACTTGCATTGGTTGCTTGAGTTGCCATGGGGAAAGTACAAAGATGCAAAAATTAACTTAAATGCAGCTAAGAAAATCTTAGATGAAAATCATTATGGCATAGAGAAAGTAAAAGATAGAATAATAGAATTTTTAGCGGTATTAAAAAGAGTAAAAGAGATAAAAGGTCCTATACTTTGCTTGGTTGGACCGCCAGGTGTTGGTAAAACTTCTTTAGCTAAGTCTATGGCAAGAGCAGTAGGAAGAGATTTTGTTCGCATAGCTCTTGGTGGTGTGCGTGATGAGTCTGAGATACGAGGGCATAGGAAAACTTATATTGGCTCAATGCCTGGTAAAATCATTCAACACATGAAAAAAGCTAATTCATGCAACCCGCTTTTTTTGCTTGATGAAATAGATAAGATGGGTTCTGATTCGCGTGGCGATCCTGCATCTGCATTACTTGAGGTTTTAGATACTGAGCACAATAAACACTTTACGGATCATTACTTGGAAGTTGAGTTTGATCTTTCAAGTGTAATGTTTGTAGCTACAGCAAACAGCTTAAATTTACCACATCCTTTGCGTGATAGGATGGAGGTTATACAATTGTCTGGTTATACTGAAGATGAAAAAATCAGTATTGCTACACACCTCCTTATTCCGAAGTTAAAGAAGGAACATGGTTTGTATCAGAAGGAATGGGACATAACTAATGAGGCATTATACGAGTTGATACGTTTATATACACGTGAAAGTGGTGTGCGGAGTATGGAAAGGGAGCTTGCAAAGCTCATGAGAAAGGCAGTTAAAGAAATATTGACTGATAAAAATAAGAAAATATCCGTAGGGGTTGACAATTTGCAAGATTATTTAGGGGTACGTAAATATACCTTTGGTATTGCAGAAAATGAGAGTTTGGTGGGAATAGTAACTGGGCTTGCCTATACTGAAACAGGTGGTGATATTTTGATGATAGAATCAGTCCTAATTCCGGGCAAGGGAGAAATAAAATACACAGGAAAGCTTGGAGAGGTTATGCAAGAATCTATAAAAGCTGCGTATAGTTATATTCGATCAAATTGTTTATTTTTTGGTATAAAGCCCGAAAAATTCCAAAATAATGATATACATTTGCATGTACCTGAGGGTGCTGTACCAAAAGATGGCCCTTCTGCTGGCGGCGCGGTATGTACGTCTATTGTTTCTCTTATGACAAATATACCAGTTAACAAAAATGTTGCTATGACAGGCGAAGTGACATTGCGTGGTAGAGTTTTAGCTATTGGGGGCTTGAGAGAAAAATTGCTTGCAGCGCTTAGAGGATCAATCAAAACTGTAATTATACCAAGTGAAAATGAGAAAGATATGCAAGAGATTCCGGCAAGCATCAAAGACGGAATCAACGTAGTTTTTGCTAAGAATATTGATGAAGTTATGAAAGTTGCTTTAATGCACCCTACTACTCCAATTGATGGTGATAATAATCAAAATAGTGCGCCTTCCTCTATAGAAAATAAAGATGATACTTTTCCTATGTCGGAAACATTGAAGCATTAGATTAAGAAGATATTATACAATCTCCACTTCTTTTTTTACCCGGCAAAAATCGTGTCCGTTCAGCAGAGCGGCAAAATAAGGTAGACAAAGCAAGATAATAAAGATAATCATAGGGTAAATATGAGGTAATATGGTAAACCTTTTAGAACTCTGCAAAAATTTACAGCAAAAAATAGAAAAGTTAGAAGCAAAAATAGAAAGATTGGAAAGAGAGAATGAAAGTTTAAAAGCAGAGCATGAGGCTTTAAAGATAGAGAACGCTGAATTAAAGGAAAGGCTAGGTTTAAATTCAAAAAACTCATCAATTCCCAGTTCAAAAGAATTATACAAAATGAAAAAGGAAAAGCCAAAAAGCGAAAGAAAGATTGGTGGTCAAGTTGGGCATAGGGGAAATTATCGTGCTAAAATGGAAGCAGATGGGGTGATAAAGATAGAGTTCTTGCGAATGCGGAGGGAAGATTGCAATATGCGAAAAACCTTATATTCATCAGAAAGAAGATCTTCCGGAGATTAAGGCTTATGTAATGGAATATCAGTTAGAACATGGCCGTTGTCAGAGATGCGGAAAAAGAAGAAGTAGCAAGTTACCAGAGGGTGTTACGCCAGATACATTTGGCCCAAGGGTTAAGTCAGTAGTTGCAGCACTCAGTGGGTTTTATAAAAATTCAAAGCGCGAAGTAGCTAGCATCATAAATGATATCTTCAATTTGAACATAAGCGTCGGTAGCATATCAAATAGTGAACATAGAGTTGCTTCAAAATGCAAAAAAATGTATGAGCAGATCGAACAAGAGATAAGTAGGAGTAAAGTTCTACATATTGATGAACCGAGCCATTATAACAAAGGTAAACTTGCTTGGTGTTGGATGTTTGCAAGCAATACGGCAAGTTTTGTGAAGTTGACAGAGTCAAGGGGAATGAAAGTTTTAAAAAATAGTGTATGCTGCAATCGTAATAGCTTGGTAGTAACCGACAGATATGCAGCATACAACTACTTTGCTGATGAAAGAAGGCAAATCTGTTGGGCACACTTAGCAAGGGATTTTGAAAGATTAGCGCATAGTTGGAAATTTGAAGTTAAAGTTCTGGGCTGTTACTTGAGAAATGTAGCCACTGAGTTATTTGCACTGAAAAAAGCTTTACTAAAAAATGAGATAGATGTTTCAAGATTTATTAGACGTGCCAAGAAATTGCGAAAACGTACAAGGTATTATTTGAAGGAAATATCTCGCTTACCTGAAGCAATTGGAGCGTCTCGAGTTGCAAAGAATATTTTGAAATCTGAAAGAATGATGTGGAAATTTTTAGATGACCCAGAAAATACTCCGCTGACAAATAATCACGCTGAACGGCAAATACGGCATTATGTCGTTTATCGCAAAAATTCATATTTTACACAATCAGAACGAGGAAACTCATTCCTTGAGCAAATAATTTCGTTATACTTAACATGGAAACAGAGGAGGCTAAACCCTTTTCACAATCTTCTATCTATCGTTTCTTAAACCACTCTGCTGAACGGATACCAAAAATCCGCCAACTTGTGCATCCCATAGGGTTTTATACATTCCATTTTTATCAAGCAGTTCTTGGTGCGTGCCGTCTTCCACAATCTTACCCTGATCAAACACTAAAATGCGATCCATATGCAAAAGCGTAGATAGGCGGTGGGCTATTACTATTGTAGTTTTATCTTGCATCAACTCCCATAGAGATTCTTGAATATTACTTTCAGTAACAGAATCAAGTTGTGAAGTTGCTTCATCAAGAATTAATATAGGGGAATTTTTTAAAATAGCCCTGGCAATTGCAATACGCTGTCTCTGCCCTCCTGAAAGTTTTACCCCTCTTTCTCCAACAAGTGATTCATAACCTTGGGGTAATTTTGAAATAAATTCATGCGCATGCGCACGTTTAGCAGCTTCTATAACTTTATCACCGCTTGCATCTGTTTTTCCATAACGAATATTTTCCATCAAAGTCCTATGAAAAAGCGATGGGTCTTGTGGAATCATTGCGATATTTGCACGCAAAGAACCCTGCGTAACATTACAAATATCTTGATCATCTATGAGAATTGCACCATCAGTTACATCGTAAAGTCTTAATATCAGGTTCACAAAAGTAGATTTACCACCACCTGAATAGCCAACAAGTCCTACCTTCTGTCCAGCTTTGATAGTGATTGATTTATTCTGGAAAAGAGGTTCGGTACCATCGTAATGGAATTTGACATTATTAAAAGTGATTTGCCCACTATTACATTTGAGAGAAACTGCATCAGGTTTATCCTGAATTTCGCAATGTATCATTAATGAAATTAAACTTTGCTTACACCTACCGACTGCTTTATTGAATTCATCGACTTCTGACATGGTAAACCACATCATATGTCCTGTTTCCATCGATAAACCTAATATTAAAGCAAAATCACCTATAGCCACTAAGTTTTTGCTGTAAAGATAAATTAGAAAGTAAGCAGAAGAAGCCATCATAATGGCTATTAATCCTCCTTGTATGGAGTGCATGATGAGCGAGTGAAAATGAGTTGCTGTATACGCTTTTTGCTGATTATGAAGATATGGAATCATTCTTGAATTTTCATGAGACTTTCTGGAAAAATTTCTGACATTACTTTGATTAGATAGAGAATCAACCAGTTCACCTATCACTATCGATTCTGCTTTAGCTTGAATATCAGACAGCGAAATAAGCTTTCGTGACATTATAATGCTTATACTTGCAAAGAATATGAACCAGACAACCAATATGAAACAAAATACAGAATTTACAGAGTAAGCAGCTACGAAAGCAGCCAACAACAATGAAGCTCCTCTTAAGAAATTCGGTGCAACTCTGCTTATCAGAATTTCAATTCCATCTGCTAGATTAGTAATTTGTTTTGAAATTTTTCCTGATAAATTATCTTGATAAAATTGATTAGATTTTCCAAGTACATGATCCATCATTTTTCCAATGACGCTATTAATAACAATAGGGACAAATTTACAGTCTATATAACCAATTCCTCTCCAAGTAAAATTATCAAATACGATAAAATTCACGACAATCAGGCTTGATGGTAATATTAAAATTGAAATATCTCCATTCTGCACATGTGGTAGAAGGTTGATGATGTTTTTAATCAACATACTGTTAAAAGGTCCCCAAAACCCCGCAAAGATTGCAAGGGAAACAAAAATCGAGACTGATAATTTGTATGGCTTCAAAAAATGCCAGATGAAAGAATATAAAGTTTTAGGTAGCTGATGATTCATTTGAACATTCAATTTCTTCACTTTCCTTTTTATCTGGCAAAAATCCACCAACTTGTGCATCCCATAAGGATATGACTTGCTTTGTTGTTATGTCATTCATTTGAACTACGCATATCAATTTGAAAAATGTACACTGTCTTGTATTATAGTACCTAAAAGTAAGAAAGACCATGCTCAACATACAAAATAATGCTCCTCTTTGCAGGCGATGGATATTCTTGGCAATACTTGCTCTTGCTTGCTCTGGTTTGCTATCAATAATTGTTATTTTTTTACGATTGCCTTTTATCTCCTCTCTTGTTCCTTCTGCACAATATATCTTTGATAATGCGCTGGTGATACACGTGAACTTGTCAATTTTGGTGTGGATGTGCTCTATAATATCTCTGCTCTTTATCATAAACCTACAAAATACCAGTAAATGGTTCAATTTTTTATGGGCTCTCTCAACCCTTTCGATGTTGCTGATGTTTATATCCGCATTCGTTTCAAACACTGAGGTTATCAAAAGCAACTATATCCCTGTATTACAAAACAAATTATTTTTATTTGGACTCAGTCTATTCATTACCAGCATATTAATGAATGCGGCTCTCACATACATGTCAAATAAACAAGCCTCATATCTTTCAATAGGGCAAATTGGGCTGGTTATTATACTCGTATCGTCATTTCTTTGCTTTGTATTGGCGTATAAAAATATTCCGATAGATACATACCATTCGGATAAGAGACTATTTTACGAATATCTCTTCTGGGGAGGCGGACATTTGCTGCAATTTGCTTTTGCTCAAGGAATGTTTTTAGTCTATTTAATAATTAGTGATATTAGTCTGAATAAAATTACCATTTTACCACTATTTATAAACACAGTTTTGGCTGTAGGTGCGCCGTTTATATACTTTGTTTATTCCGTGGATAGTGCTGAGTTGATACAGTTTTTTACTTGGCACATGAGAATTGCTGGAGCAGCTTTGCCGTGTTTCCTAATAATACTAGTGTATCGCAACATAAAAACCCTGCTCAGCAATAAGGGCAATTATCTGCTCCATTCATTTGTATTGTTTATTTATGGAGGAGTGCTTGGAGTGCTGACTATTGAAGGAAATGTCACTATCCCTGCACATTATCACGGTTCTGTGGTTGGTATCACTATAGCTTTTATGAATTTTATTTATTGGCTGTTACCTAAATTAAACTTTAAAGAGGTAAAAAACTCTATTGTGAAATTACAGATTTATGCCTACAGTATAGGGCATTTTCTCCATATCACTGGCCTTGTGTGGCTTGGTGGGTATGGTGCTTTAAGGAAGGTTGCAGATCTGCCAAGTATTTCATCAATGTTAGCACGCACGTGCTTCATTATAGGTGGCGCTATATCAGTTATTGGTGGAATGTTGTTTGTAATAATTGTGCTTTCACATTTGTTAAAAGGCAAAGCGCGTACCAACTGACCCATAGAAACGAAAAACTTTCTTGACAAACCTCGCCAGTCCCCTTATCATGGTGCTGAAGCTATTTATTTATCTTCTCTGTACAGATTAAATGACAAAAAAACTCAACGTATCTGGCGTCTCATGTTTAATTTTTTGCACTCTATGTCTTTATCAAATTTCTAGGTTTTTACCTAATATAAGCTGAAATGCGCTATTTAAAACATTAAAAAACGCCAACTTAAAAAATGGATAGTGAATAACTAGCTACCTTAGGGTTTCTTTTGCCTTTTTTTCTGTTTAGTAAATTTCTTAATGTTTATAATTTAGATTAGTTGCGGTTTAAAAGCAGCTGAGTTGGGGTTATTAAGCGTTTAGAATAAAAAAACGCCATACTTGAAAGTATAATATAAGTAACTAGCCAACCACGGGGCTTTTTTTGCCTTTTTTTAGATTGGTAAATTTCTTAATGTTTATATGGAAGGTGTCATTCCAGCGCGTGACGCTGGAATCCCCAAAAAAGGATGATGTCATTCCAGTGCCTTGACTACTTGGATCCAGAAAACTTAACTTTAAATAAGTGGCTGCATAATAAAGACTAGATCCCAGTGTCACGCACTGGGATGACATTATAGGAGTGCTGGGATGACATTATAGGAGCACTGGAATGACAAGAAGAGGGCACTGCCGTCATAAGGGAACCAGTGTCAGCTACTTGGATGATAAGAAAAAGGCTACTCGGTGACACCATATGGTTACTTAGATGGCGGAAGAAGGAGCTACTTAGATGACATCGTTTACTATACAATGTTCGTACAGTTCTGGATAAAAAAATTAGCTAACAAATTTATAAACATCAGTATACAGCTCATCAACGCTTGGTTCTTTACTATTTTTGGCAAAATCTTCCGACTTTTTTACTAAATCACGCATTTCCTTATCAATTACTTTGCACTCTTCTTCTGAAGCCATTTTATTATCTGTCATGTATTTCTTTAAAGTGCTTATAGGGTCATGATTTTGCTTCATATCTTCAACTTCTTCTTTTAAGCGATAAGTAGCAGGGTCTGACATTGAGTGACCGCGATATCGATATGTCTTCATTTCAAGCAGGATAGGCCCTTTTCCGCTGCGGGTGTGTTCCGCTGCTTCGCTTGTAGCCGCATAAACAGAGAAAAAATCCATTCCATCAACTTGTTTTCCAGAAATACCAAAACTTTCTCCTTTTTTATATAGCTCAGTTATTAAAGTGGATCTTTCTACAGAAGTACCCATTGCGTATCCGTTATTCTCTATAATATAAATTACAGGTAATTTCCATAAAGCTGCCATATTAAATGATTCATATGTTTGCCCTTGATTTACAGCACCGTCACCAAAATATGTAAATACAACATTGTCATTTTTCCTGTATTTATTAGCAAATGCTATTCCTGTACCAATTGGAACTTGCGCTCCTACTATTCCATGTCCGCCGAAGAATTTTTTTTCAACATCAAATACGTGCATCGAACCACCTTTACCTTTCGAGCATCCCGTTTCTTTACCGGTGAGCTCTGCCATTACAATATTCGGATCAGAATCACATGCGAGCATTAAACCATGGTCTCTGTAGCTTGTAATAAAAGAGTCACCTAATTTTGATGCAGCGTGAGTTCCAACTGCAACTGCTTCTTGCCCTATTGATAGGTGACAAAACCCGCCTATTAATCCCATCCCATATAATTGTCCTGCTTTTTCCTCAAATCTGCGTATGAGTAGCATTTTCCTGTAGAATCCAATTATCTGTTCTTTAGTGAAATTTTCTGCTTTCATATTAGTTTCTTTTTCATTAAACTAAAATAATATCAGAAATTTTTAACATTTTGTAATAAATCTCAATGGATTATTACCACTGGCTTGAAGCTTTTCACATTATTTCCGTCATTATGTGGATGGCAGGTATGCTTTATTTACCCAGACTTTATGTTTATCACGCAACTGTAAAACCGGGATCAGAAAATGATAACTTGCTTCAAACAATGGAAAAGAGGCTACTTAGATATATCATAAACCCTGCAATGCTTTTCTCACTTGGTTTGGGAATGACATTAATGATTATAAGAGAAGCATATCGCGAAGGGTGGTTCCATGTAAAAGCACTAGCATTACTCTTTGTGTTTGCTATTCATGGGCTACTTGTAATGCATAGGAAAAGTTTTGTAATGGGTTCAAATGAAAAAACCCACGTTTACTTTCGCGTTTTAAATGAGGCAGTTACAGTATTGATAATAATCATAGTTATTATGGTTGTTGTGAAACCGTTTTAGTTTGGAAGTTAGTGTTATCTTTATTCTAGTATTTGGGTACTTTGTTTTTAAGGTGATTGAAATAAATCTTACTTTTATTAAGATAGATAACAAGTATTATAAGCGATGATTTAAGAGGTAAAATTCATGTCAAGAGATACTGGAATAGATAGTGAAGAATGTAGTGTAAAGTGTAAGAAGAAAGAGTCAGGACAGTTATTTGTGAATTATGTATACGAATTTCAAGATCATACTTACGAAAATATAGAGGAATTTCAAGATCATACCTATGAAAGTATAGAGGAAGTTCAAGGTCATACTTACGAAAATATAGAGGAACCTCAAGATCATACCTATGAAAGTATAGAAGACTTTCAAGGTGTTAATACGCAGAATGGAAAAAAAACGCCAAAGCAATCATCTTCACGTAGTACAGAAAGTATTGTTGAAGATCATATCTACGAATCTATGGGTCATATCGACAAATTTGCATATCGTATTGATGTGAATATACAACCTAAAAATCCCAGAAGTATACTAAGTTACTTCAAACGTGAGGATTTTAGTAAACGTTGCACAATTATGTGAAATTATTTGTTTTAGAAAGATTAGTTAACAGCGTTGAAACTTGTTAAAATTATAGGTAGAGTATGTTTATTAAAAAAGAACCAGAAACAATGGGAGAAAAATTAATACATTACTTCAGCCAGAACAAGTGCGAAGGCAATGCAGAAATGAAAAATCTGCTGGGAGGAAAGGGAGCAAACTTAGCAGAAATGTGCAACATTGGTGTTCCTGTTCCACCTGGTTTCACAATTTCCACCTCTGCTTGCAAAGTCTATTATCAAGATAATAGATCTTCTGTTATCCAAGTAGCTGACTACTCGGATCCAGAAAAAAATGTGGTCACGCACTGGAATGACATATGTAGTGGAATCAAAAACTACATGGTGATGCTCGAAAATGACATCGGTTATAAATTTGGGGATTTAAATAATCCCTTATTAGTTTCAATACGCTCTGGTAGTGTTAGTTCAATGCCGGGCATGCTTGATACTATTTTAAATGTTGGTCTAAATGATGAAACCGTTGTTGGGCTTGCAAAAAAAAGTGGCGAATGTTTTGCTTACGATAGCTACTGCCGTTTCATCATGATGTACTCCAATGTTGTACTACAGCTTGATCATCACCTATTTCAAGATGTTGTTGATAATGAGCAGCAAAAGAGTGGAGCAAAAAGCTTAGCTGATCTTGATGTTGATGTTTTAAAGAGAATTGTTAACGATTTCAAAAGGATAGTACATGAAAAAACAGGAAAACACTTTCCGCAGAACGTTGAAGAGCAATTGCTCAGCTCAGTTAATGCAGTATTTGCCTCTTGGAAAAATGATAGGGCTGTTTCCTATAGAAGAATACATAATATTCCTGAAAACCTTGGAACAGCGGTCAACGTGCAAGCAATGGTTTTTGGTAATTTAAATGATAATTCTGCAACTGGTGTGATATTTACACGAAATCCTTCAACTGGAGAAAAAAAGCTTTTTGGTGAGTTTTTGGTTAATGCTCAGGGTGAGGATGTGGTTTCTGGTGTTTATACTCCTATGCCAATTGACGGAGAGCAAAAAAATACCATGGAGAAGTTGCTGCCAAGTGTCTACCGAGAATTATGCGTGGTATGTGAAAAACTTGAAAGGCATTATAAAGACATGCAGGATATCGAATTTACTGTACAGGACGGTAAGTTATGGATTTTGCAAACTAGGTCTGGCAAGCGCACGGCTGAAGCTGCTATTCGCATAATAGTTGATATGGTAAACGAAGGAACGATTACAAAAGAAGAAGGAATATTGAGAATTGATCCAAAAACCTTTGACAATTTATTGCATCCAGTTCTTGACGTTAAGAGTGACCAAAAAGTAATAGGGAAGGGGCTGCCGGCTTCTCCAGGGGTTGCTTCTGGATATGTAGTGTTTAGTGCAAGTGATGCTGAAAAAGCTGCAGAGCAGGGCAAAAAAGTGATTTTAGTAAGGTCAGAAACGAGTCCTGAAGATATTAATGGAATGAATGCTGCAAGTGGCATATTAACAGCACGGGGAGGGATGACCTCGCATGCTGCTGTTGTAACCCGTGGAATGGGTAAGCCATGCATTTGCAGTGTGAGTGGACTTTATATCGATAAAGATGGAACTTTCTTTTCTGTAGGGGATACAAAAGTAAATAAAGGTGAACCAATTACCATCAACGGAGGAACAGGGGAGGTTATGCTTGGCATTCTTCCTACAATTTCACCTGAATTATCGCAAGAATTCAAAACGATAATCAACTGGATAGATGAAATCAAAACGATCAAAGTGAGAGCGAACGCTGATACTCCAAAAGATGCAAAAATTGCAAAAGAATTCGGTGCAGAAGGTATAGGCTTATGTCGCACAGAACATATGTTTTTCGCTAGTGATAGAATCGAATTCATTCAAAAATTGATAATAGCTGACGATGAAAATGAAAGGGCAAATGCGCTCATTAAACTAGAAGAAATGCAAAAGTCTGATTTCAAAGAAATATTTTCTATTATGGAGGGCAGGGAAGACACTATACGGTTGCTTGATCCACCTTTGCATGAATTTTTACCCAATGAGCAGTCTACTATAGAAAAAATTGCCAAATCACTTAGTAAGTCAGTTGAGTCAGTAAAAAATAAAATAGCACAGTTATCAGAAAAGAACCCAATGCTTGGCCATCGAGGTTGTAGACTTGCTATTTCTCATCCTGAAATATATAGCATGCAGATTAGGGCAATACTTAGTGCTGCAAATGAGCTAAAGGAAGAGAAAAAGGTAGAAGTTAAGCCTGAAATCATGGTTCCCTTTATCATGAATGAGAAAGAGGTTGTTTTGATATGCGAGTTAGTGAAGAAAGAATCTTCTGTCATCTCAGCTAGGATCAAGAAGCAGATTCCAGCGTCACGCGCTGGAATGACATCAGATGAGGCTTATTCAATTGGAACAATGATAGAACTGCCACGAGCGGCACTGATTGCTGATAAGTTAGCAAAACACGCAGAGTTTTTTAGTTTTGGCACTAATGATTTAACGCAAACGACTATGGGACTTTCAAGAGATGATTCAGTTAATTTCCTCGATTCCTATAAGGAAAACAACATATTCGAAAACGATCCATTTGAAGTGCTGGACATCGAAGGGGTAGGGGAGTTAATCAAGATAGCCATTGAAAGAGGCAAAAAAACCCGAAAAGAAATAAAACTGGGTATATGTGGAGAGCATGGAGCAGATCCAAAATCTATAGAGTTTCTCATCGAATCAGGGGTAGATTATGTTTCATGCTCACCCTATAGAGTACCGATTGCAAAGTTAGTGGCAGCACAGTTTAGTGTTAGATCTAAATTTGCTAGGTAAGTATAGTGGCAGTGTTGGCTACTCATATGGTTTGAGCCCACCAGAGGGTGTCATTCCAGCGCGTGACGCTGGAATCTAGTTTTTATTATGGCCTTCTGGATCCCAGTGTCTGGGCACTGGGATGACATCCTGTTACACGTTCAACTTCATTCTCTCTCATCTCCCTATAACTTGGTAATGTAGAATTTTTTACATGCAACCCGGTGTATATTGCAACCAAAGCAGCTATGACACTGCAAACTACTGCACCAGCTACAAATGGAACCATCACAGCAGCAGTAATGAATAATCCTGTAATAACAACTCCAACAACATCTTTTGTCAATGAGGGGTAAAAATCCTTTTTGCTCTCTTTATATTTAGTTTCTTGTTCATTTGGCATAGAAAATTGAGAATTTGTGAAGACATTTTTATTATTATCACAATCTGATATAGTAGTTTTGCCGGTATTTGTTTCTATTGTTAATACAGGCGTTTCATTTTCGTTACTATGACCTGGCTGATCATTAACACTACTTGACACAGGTTGGTTAGCATTTGCTTCTGTTACTATAGGAGGTGCTGGTACTATATTTTCTTCTACATTGGATGTTTCTGGTGTAATAAAATTTAATAGTATCTGAGTAATTTCTTCAACTTGTATAGTTTGTTCTTTATCCATGGCCACCTTTAAAGCCTTTTGCATGTTTTCATCATTTACATGACCTAACAATAATTTAACTCCCTGGACATACTTTTGAGTAACAGCACAGAGCAAAGCGTTAAATTTTTCTTCTTCATTAAACTTACCACTATCCAGGAGTATTCTTACAACATCAGCTTGCTTAGTCGTTATAGCTTCGCTCAATCCAGCTTTTACATGTTTGAATTGACCAGTATTGCCTTCAGTTTTCAACTCTGTGAGTAATTTAATAATGTGTAGAAATATAGCACGATCATTGGTGTTGTCTGTAATATTAGGTCCCTTTGAATTAACAATATGCCCAAGTAAAGTATAATGATATTTATTTGTTTTTTTTATGTTTATCCTATTTTCTTTGAGCTTCTCACCAAACTCCTCAGCAGTTATATTAGGATTGTTAGTTACAATTTCCTTTATCTTTTCATAAGTCATGTCAAATTTTACCACTATTACTATCTAATTTATTATAGCAACTTTCCCAAAACCAGTCAAGGCATATTGCAGTTTCAAGCAGCATGATATATCATGATACATATTGAATATAGTTCTTAAAGCAAATGATGGAAGATTTAGCCTATAAATTAGTTAAAGTGACCGAAGCTGCAGCACTTGCTGCGTATAAATTGGCAGGCTTTGGTGATGAAAAAAAGGCTGATCAGGTTGCAGTTGATGCAATGCGTACAGTATTAAATTCAATGGAAATAAATGGTACTATCGTAATTGGTGAAGGTGAGAGAGATGAAGCGCCGATGCTATATATTGGCGAGAAGGTTGGCACTGGAAATGGTCCTGAAATCGACATTGCCGTTGACCCACTTGAAGGCACTACGATTTGTGCTCATTACAAATCAGGGGCAATGTCCGTTCTTGCTGCAACGAAAAAAGGTAATTTTTTACATGCACCTGATGTTTATATGGAAAAGATAGCAGTAGGAAAAAATCTTCCAGAGGGTGTAGTCTCACTAAAAAATAGCATTGAAAAGAATCTAGACAATTTAGCCAAGGCAAAAAAATGCAAAGTGAATGATCTCGTGGTAACTGTACTTAAACGTGAAAGGCACAATGAATTAATAGAGAAAATCAGGAAATTAGGAGCAAAAATTAAACTAATAGATGATGGCGATGTTGCAGCCGTAGTTTCACTAGTAAATGGCAATCATGATATGTATATCGGAATAGGAGGGGCACCAGAAGGGGTGCTTGCGGCTGCAGCGCTGAGTTCAATCGGTGGGCAGATGGAGGGAAGATTAATATTTGACACGGATCAATTAAAAGAAAGAGCAAAAAATTTAAATATCCATGACCCAGAAAAAATCTACACCGTAAAAGATATGGCAAGAGGTGAATCAGTGTTTATTGCAACTGGAGTAACAAGCGGAGAACTTGTGGATGGAGTTGATAACATATGTTCAACTAGTTCTTTAATAATTCTACCTAATAAGCTGATAAAGCTGCAAACAATGCAGAACTTATGTTAGCTTTTTTAGTTTCTAATTTTAGCTTTACAACATTTAGCATTAAGATATAATCAAGTTTACTTATAACAATAGAGGTGTGAAATGTTTTCTAGTATTGTAAATCTATTGAATGGTTTTTACAAAAATTCGAGTACCAAGGAAAGTGAAGAAAAGTTGACTCTTCTATCTCCTCAAGCAAATCTTCAATTCGATGAGACTCAGGTACAAAGTGTGCTCTCAGATTTTGAGAAATTGGAGTTTAAGGATAATAAGTGTTTTGACAAAATAGCAGACGATTATGAAAAGAAGGGGAAGAGTTCCCTCTTTAATTACGTGATATTGAATAAGCGGAAAGAAATAATCGATATATTAGATAGGAATCTTCCTCTTCTCGAAGAACAGGAGGAGTTTAGAAAGAAATATAGTCAATATGTTTTTCAAATTGACAAAGGAATGAGTTATGGAAAAGAACTTCAAGATAGACTTCAGTCTTTTAAAGATAGGGCAGAAGAAGTGTTATCAGATTTTGAAAAATTGAATTTCAATTTTAAGGATAATAAATGTCAAGATTCTTCTGATTCTGTAAATTATAATAACGGCCGGCCAGCGGATCCATTTGACAAAATAGCAAACTATTATCGACGGGAGAAGGAGAGCATTTTCCTTTTTAACTATGTGGTATTAAGTAAGCAAAGAGAAATAATGGATATATTGGATAAGAAGCTTACTTCTAAAGATCAGGAGGAGTTAAAAGAAAATTTTAAAAAGAGGTTGGGTAGATATCTTCTTCGAATTGACGAAGGAATGAATGATGCAAAAGAATTTCTAAACAAAGATGATCTAATTAGTTTCTTTGATGGATGTTATTGGCCAGACAAAAAGGCAGGACATCTTGTTAATCATTATGATAATCTTAGTATCAACATTACTAAACCTGGACAGAGTTTAGAAACTAGTCGTCTTTTTAGCGAAAAGATTAAAAGGATGGAAACAATTAAAAATGAGGTACAAAGAGTAAAAATATACAGTAATGATAAAAGAATAGTAACAATTGAGAAGAATGAGAAACAACAGAGGAACTACTCCTTTACAAAATTTGCAATATGTGACATCGAAATTAGTTGGGATGCAAAAGATGAATCTGGAAAAGACCTTAACTGTACTGTTGTTCTAAATATAAATTTAGGTCAAGTTAGTATTAAAAAATCAACTATTGACGGTAAAGATGTTGAACCAAAGAAAATTTTAGAGTTAGCTAAGCAAAACGAGGCTGTGCTTATAAAAGGTAAAGCTTTACATGAAGTTTTAGCAGCACATTTCATTAAGCAAACACCATGTGAGGAAAAGAAGGATATGCAATCGCACGAGAATATCGTTGTACCTGGTTCCGGTGCACCTCGCTCTATTAATGAGGAAATAACTGTAGAGCATCCGTTCGGGAAAGCGGCAAATAAAGATAATCATAGAGAAATGTGAGTTTACAACAAATGGTGCCATGAAAGTAGCTGATACATAACTGTACGAACATTTGTTTGCGAAGAAATGTTATAGCAGGTTTTGCCTCAAACACAAAGGTGTCATTCCAGTGCTTGACACTGGAATCCAGCCCTTTTACGCAGTCCCATTAAAAACGTTGTATTTTAACGTAGGATTAGCTACTTTTATACTCACCAATTTAATCTCTAATCAAAATTCCTGGATCCCAGTGTCTGGGCACTGGGATGACATCCTCCCTAGTGGATTCAAATCACAATATTCGTATAGTAAGCACTGACCACTTTTGCTTCAATATTTGCGATGCCCCTGAACAGATACAATTATTCTATTATCAGGAGGATGCCATTAATCGCTTTATATAATGCTACTTGTAACACTTATGCCCTGAACGGAGACAGTTTGGGCTGTTATGCCTGGCGGCTTTGTTGGAATAAGTTTTTCAACACTGCTAACAATAAAATTGATTGTATCGTCAGCTACCTTATCGAATTTATCATTTATCTCTTTTCCTATTTCTTGATTTTTAACATATTCGTGTAGAGCTAAAGCAGTTATAGCTGCACATGCTGCAATTAAGCCAGTTTGTGCTATAATGAATAGTGATAATCCTCCTACGAATATAGATGTTAATCCAATAGCTAGGTTTATAATTTTACTTTGTGTTGTTTGTTGTGCTACCTGATTCTGATCTGCTTTTTCTTTTTCAAGAACATTTGATACTGTTTTTGAGAAAATTTTTATCGCGATTGTTGCAATTGCGATCATAGCTAATCCTATGGCTATTTTTGCTAAGAGAAAAAATGATGGCAACACCATCGCAAAGAATAGTAAGCCAGCTCCTGCAATTAGTAACTTGTTTTTAGGTTGGATCTCACTTGTAAACATAATAACTCCCCTATTTTCTAATACTAAGTTGTATCTAATATAAAATACGGAGATAGTCAACATATTTTATGAAAGGGCACATTAAAAATTTTTTTCATATTGTTCTTCGCCGCCTCGTGGTTAAATTTGGAATTTTGGAAAGAGTTACGTATTATTTGAAATTCTTGTATACTGTTTTGAATCAATTAAATAGATAATGAAGTGCAGGACGCAGTTTTAATTTTACAAGATGGTAAATGCTTTTGGGGAAAATCAGTAGGTAAAAAAGGCAAGTGCATAGGTGAGGTCTGTTTTACCACTGGTATGACCGGTTATCAGCATACTATAACTGATCCTTCTTTTGCCGATCAAATTATAACGTTCACTTTTCCTCATATTGGTAACATTGGAATAAACCATAAAGATAATGAAGGAAAGAAAATTTTTGCAAGTGGTGTGGTTATGCGTGAACTTTCTTCTATGTCCCACCCTTCTTCATATATCAGTTTAAATGATTGGTTAGAGAAAAATAACGTGATTGGGATATCAGGAGTTGATACTAGAGCTTTAACGAGACATTTGAGAGAACATGGATCTCAAAATGGAATGATATGCTCATCGAGTAAGGCGCATGCGTTGGACAAATTGAAGGAATACAAATCTGTAAATGGGATAGAAATAACCAATAAAGTCAGCTTGCATAGTAATTTTAAAAGTGACCTTAATGCAAAATATAGGGTTGTAATCGTTGATTTTGGCGTAAAAATCAGTATAGTTTCACGCTTAATAGAACTTGGTTGTACAGTTGAATTAATCAGACCAAGCACAGGTTTTGCTCAAAAAGTGTTGAGTATGAATCCAGATGGTATAGTGCTTTCAAATGGTCCTGGTGATCCGCAAGAAATAGGAGAAAGTGTAGTTTCAGAAATAGACATTATTATAAAATCTAAAATACCAATTTTTGGCATATGCATGGGCCATCAATTACTTGCGATTACTTTGGGGGCAAAGACCATCAAGATGGATATAGGTCACCGAGGGAGAAACCATCCAGTTTATGATGTAATTAGTGGAAAAGTTGAGATCACTAGCCAAAATCATGGTTTTGTTGTTGATTCAGCTTCTCTTCCAAGTAATGTTGAAATTACTCACATTTCTCTATTTGATAATAGTGTAGAGGGAATAATGATGAAGGATTACCTAGTCTTTTCTGTGCAATATCATCCAGAAGAAGCGCCAGGTACGCATGATTCGCATTATTTGTTTAGACGTTTTATTGGCAATATTGTGTTATATAAAATGAAATCTGCATGATTTTAATCAGGATGGGTTTTATTGCTTGATTTTTTAATTTTAGGCGTTTAGTATTAAATACAATAAGAGCTTAAGTTAAGATGCTAAAATAGTATTCTCTTAACAAATTTTTGCGGAGGAGTGACCGAGTGGTTAAAGGTAACAGACTGTAAATCTGTCCGCGTGAGCGTACGTAGGTTCGAATCCTACCTCCTCCATTGTGCGGGTATAGCTCAATGGTAGAGCTCTAGCCTTCCAAGCTAGTGACGTGGGTTCGATTCCCACTATCCGCTCTTTTTTTTGTTGTATTTTTATAAAATCAACATATTATTTATTGATGTATTTGTATTTTAGGTAGAAAAGTTTAAATTATGACAGCAATAGTGGAAGCATTTGGAAAGCCGCATGTAAATGTGGGAACAATAGGACATGTGGATCATGGGAAGACAACGTTAACAGCGGCAATAACAAAGCATTATG
>CACPSE010000017.1:0-24142 GCA_902636535.1 uncultured Wolbachia sp.
TAAGGTGCACATAGTGCAAAAAATTAAAAATAAGACGCCAGATACGTGAGTTTTTTTGTCATTTAATCTGTACAGAGAAGATAAATAAATAGCTTCAGTCTCATGATAAGGGGACTAGCGGAGTTTGTCAAGTAAGTTTTTTTGTTTCTGCGGCGACACCAGTGGTGTTAAGTATTCGTACAGTTATTGGTGTTATCAAGATACTCCCTAATCTTCTTCAAATCCTCCCAGGCTAAGCGTTTTTGTGCCGGTTGGCGAAGTAGGTAAGCTGGATGAAATATAGCAGCTGTGGGGATTGAATTGGACAAATATTGGTTAGTATATGTATGAAATCTGCCACGCAAATTCGATATAGTTTTTGTGCTGTCAAGAAGGCTATAACATGCAATTCCTCCGACAAAAATCAGAATTTGTGGTGAAACTAGTGCAACGTGTTTTTCGACAAATGGTCTGCACATATCAAGCTCTAGGTCGGTTGGCTTTCTATTGCCAGGTGGACGCCAAAATACAGTATTGCTTATGTATACCTTAGTGCGATCAAGATTGATTGCATTTAACATTTTATCGAGCAACATTCCACTTGCACCACAAAATGGTATGCCTTGAAGGACTTCATTTGCTCCTGGAGCTTCACCAACGAGCATAACTTTTGCGTTTGGATTACCATCGGAAAAGACAGTATTAGTTGCAGTTTTTTTTATCTCACAACCTTCAAATGATTCAACTGCACTTCTTAGTTCATCCACACTATTACATTTGCTTGCAAGTTTCCTTGCTTCGATTATCCAGTCACTTGGAAACATGTCTTTTCCATCTTTAGTGTCACCCCAGCGCGTATCTGCATCTTTCTTCTTGGTCCCAGTTTGGATAACAGAGGGTTGTACACTCTCTTTGCTCTCCAATTTTTTTTCCTCTTCACCCTCTGTTAGTGTGCAATCAACGCCCACTTCATGGTAAAATTTTAATAATTCTAGGTCTTTATTGCTCATAATGCTTTTTAACCTTTTGTGCTTTTTTCATGGCCATATCATACTTTAATTTAGATAAATGTCTAATATATAATATGCCGTTTAAGTGATCTAATTCATGCTGAATACACCTTGCAAGCCAACCACTAGCTTTTAGTGTTTGTTCTTCATTATCTAAGTCTTTATATTTCACAGTTAGATACTTTGGACGCTTAATTTCATGACTTTGCTCTGGAATTGAAAGGCATCCTTCCTTGAGAATTACTTGTTCATCGGATAATTCTGTAATCTCAGGATTAATCATGTAAAATTTGCCAGTTGAGCCATATCCTGCTGGCTCATTTTCAATCGTTTCTAGCTGAATATCCATAACAAAAATTCTCTTTAACACTCCAACTTGCACTGCAGCAAGGCCAAGACCTTCTGCATCATACATAGTTTCGAACATATCGTTTACTAATTCTTTAATTTTATCGTTTATATCTGTTACTTCACTGGCACGTGTGATTAGTCTTTCATCAGGGGCAATTACAATTGGTAATATGGACATAAAAATTATAATTCTATGTTTTGCTTTTCCTTTTGTCCAGAATTTAGTGTATATTAAAATGTTGCTATATCTATAATAGAAATATAAATTATTAAAGAAAGCTACAATTTAAATGAAATTGCGTAATAAGGTTAACTAATGTACTCTGCAGTAATAGCAAAACCAAAGAGAAATGTTTTTGCTGTTTTAGACATAGGTACAACAAAAATTATCTGTCTAATCGTTAAGATAAATGGCAACTTCAGCTATAAAGTAACAGGAACGGGTTATAAGATTGCAGAAGGTGTAAACGGTGGATCAATAACTAATGTAAAACACGCAAATTACTCCATCTCATCAACTATAGGTTTAGCTGAACAAGTATCAGAAGAAACCATAGATCAGATATATGTGAACATTGCTGGATGTGGCATCTCATCTTTCAATGTACATAATGAAATTATTGCAGCTAATCATGAAATTTCTGACCGGGATATAAAGCGTGTAGTTTTTCAGACGTTTGAGAAATATATTGAAGAGAATGTTATCATTCACAATATACCACTCAAATATCACTTAGATGACATGACTGACATAAAAGAAGTTGGTGGATTGTATGGAAAAAGACTATCTGCTGATGTTAATGTTGTCACTGCTTCGCGTCCAGCGCTTACCAATATTGAAAACTGTATTACTAATAATGGTGGACTAAATATGGCAGGTTGTATTGCTTCTGCATATTCTGCAGGTCTTGCGTGTCTGAGTGGAGATGAAAAAGAGCTCGGGACTGCTATTGTTGATATAGGCGGTGGGTGCACTGCAATTGGAATTTTCAAAAGAGGGAAACTTGTGTATGCAAGCAGCGTTCCAATTGGTGGTGTTCATATCACTCGAGATATTGCTTACGGGCTATGCACAAGCATAGAACGTGCAGAGTATATAAAAATACTGTATGGCAGCACTATCGTAACTTCAATAGATGAGAATGAGTACATTACAATGCAAAACAACGAAAATGATGAACCTACTCAAGTATTCAAATCTGAGCTTATTAACATCATAAGACCAAGAGTTGAAGAAATACTTGAAATGGTAAGAGAGCAATTCCAAGAGCAGAAAGATCCAATTAATAAAGTAGTGATCACAGGTGGAACTAGTCAACTCACAAGCATGAAGGAAATTGCAGGCTATATATTCAATAAGCAAGTTCGAATTGGGCGCCCTGAGTCTTGTAGCGGTCTTGATGGCGAATATGATAAAAATCCTGTATTTTCTGCTGCTATAGGCTCTATAAAGCTAATAGTTGACACTTTTTATAAAAATAATTCTGGTATTTTAGGTCAGGATGGTAAAATGAGTAAATTGTATAATTGGGTTAAATCAAAAGTTACAGTCTAGATTTCTGTTTTACCACCTTTCATACAAATGACTTGACACTAGGATCCATAGGACTTATTTTTATAATATGTAAAATTATTATGTTTATGTACTTGCGAGTAAGCGTACCAATTACAATAAGACATGGAAAATATGAACATAACTATACACTCACAAGAAGATTTTGAATTTATGCGCAAGGCTGGCAGGCTTGCTGCTGAAACTCTTGATTTCATTGCACCTTACGTAAAGGTAGGGGTGACAACTAATGAATTAAATGATCTATGTCATGGCTTTATAATTAATGCAGGTGCAATTTCAGCACCACTAAACTATAGGGGGTATCCAAAATCGATTTGCACTTCAAAAAATGCAGTTGTGTGCCATGGTGTTCCCGATGATAAACCACTTAAAGATGGAGATATTTTAAATATTGATGTCACGGTGATTTTAAATGGCTGGCATGGTGATACAAGTCGCATGTTTTGGGTTGGCAAGCCATCAATAAAGGCAAAACGTTTGTGTGACGCTACTTATAATGCATTGATGGAAGCAATTAAACAAGTTAAGCCCGGCAATAAGTTAAATGAAATAGGGCTTGCTATAGAGAAATATATTAGAGATTTTGGATATTCTATCGTACGCAGCTACTGCGGACATGGTATAGGAAAAGTCTTTCATGCTCCACCAAATGTAGTGCATTTCTATGATCAAGATGAAAATCTCGTCTTGAAGGAAGGTATGTTTTTTACAATAGAGCCAATGATTAATGCTGGAAAACATGAGACTCTGCTCAGTAAACTCGATGACTGGACAGTGACAACACGCGATCTTTCACTTTCTGCTCAATTTGAACATACGCTCGGAGTAACAAAAGATGGTGCTGAAATATTCACATTATCACCTAAAAATTGGCACTTCCCGCCTTATAACTAAAACCCTGTAGCTATAATTCTTGTTTTTAGTGATCTTGAAGAAAGCTAACCCTTAACTTGTGATATAGCAACTAGCCCAATTAATGCACAGAAAATCATGTAAAAACTAGCTGAAGTCTCTTGTCCTGTAACTTTGATAATTGTTGTGCATATAAATGGTGCAAGACCACCAAAAAATCCAGCAGCTATATTTCTTGACAAACCAAATCCGCTATACCGAACCTTTGTTGGAAATAATTCACACATAAATGCACTGACAGGGCCAAGCGATGCAGCTATTGGAATTATAAAAAGAATATGTGCCAGCAAGTAATTGCCACTACATAACATTGAAAAAACTGGATAACTCCCTATTACAAAAGCTATAAATGCAAACTTCATAACTTTTTCTCTTCCTACCTTATCAGAAAGTATTGCAAACAATACTGTCAATCCTCCGAGCGCAATTTGACTCAGTATTTCCACTATATGATTAAAATGAGTATTTATTGTTAATATTTTATTCGTAAGCACATTGAAAAATACCAAATATATATAGAGAGACGCATTTTCAACCAAGTCAATACCTATTGATATTAGAACAGGTTTTTTGTAATTGTTTAATAACTCTTTTAATGGCAGTTTAGATGGATTTTTCTGTCTTTTATACTCTGGGCTTTCATCAAGTATATATCTCATATATATGCTGATTAATCCCATTGCTAAACTAAAAATGAAAGGTAATCTCCACCCCCAAGATTCAAAATCAGATACTTTTTTGCATATGAGTACCGCTATCAGGCTTAATATTGAACCAAAAATTGCGCTTAATACTTCAATGCTGCCAAAAAATCCTTTTTTGTTTTTAGGAGCATGTTCTATTAAAAATGGTGCATTTCCTGCTTCTCCTCCAAGGGATATACCCTGCAATAGCCTTAAACAAACTACCAGAATTGATGCTAGTATTCCGATGCTTTGATAACCTGGAACAAAAGCAATTAATACGGTTGATAAAGTCATTAATATAATCGAGAGCAATAAGGCAACTCTTCTGCCATGCTTATCACCAATGTGACCAAATATAGCAGCACCGACTGGTCTCATTAAGAAACCCACTGCAAACACTCCAAAAGCCTTCAATACGCTGGTTAGTTGATCATCCGATGGAAAAAACACACCACCTATTATGTTTATTAAGTGGCCAAAAAGCATGTGGTCATACCACAATAAAGTGTTACAAATCAAACTCGAGAATATTGCTTTTGTTATTTGCTGCATAATCTTCTATAGTTTGTTTAGTATTTAGTAATATACATTACTTTTTTTTATATAGTAGAAAAATTTGAACATCATATTAATAATAGCATCTTATTAAATCTTAATATTTTTATATCATTGACTGTATTCAAGTATTTTTATATTATTGCCTATATATTTCCATATGTTTTAGTGGGAAGCTATTTTTATTTGTATGCACAGAGTCTCTTGATGGAGCACTATGACACACACTCCAGTTTTGTTAAAAGAGATGCTATCACTACTATCACCGCAGGATGGTGGTATATATGTAGATGCCACATTTGGAGCTGGAGGGTATAGCAAAGCAATATTGAAGTCAGCTGATTGCAAAGTATATGCAATTGATAGAGATGAAACGGTAACTAAGTTTTATGATGATTTAAGCGTTAGATATCCAGATAGAATAAAACTATTCATTGAGAAGTTTAGTAATATTAAAAATTTATTAGATAGCAACAATATTGAAGGTATCGATGGAATAGTTTTTGACATCGGAGTTTCATCTATGCAGCTTGATAATGGAGATAGGGGGTTCTCATTTTTACATGATGGTCCACTCGATATGAGCATGGATAACTCTTCTTATATAAACGCCTCAACGTTTGTTAACGCTTTACGCGAAGAAGAAATCGCAAATACTATATATAACTACGGAGGCGAACATCATTCTCGCAAAATTGCAAGAGCAATAATAAATGCACGGAAGAAGAAAACTACCAAAACTACATTTGAGCTTGCGGATATTGTACGTTCCGTGGTATTTCGTGGAAAAAGCAAAATTGATCCTGCAACCAGAACATTTCAGGCAATCAGAATATGGGTAAACGATGAGCTGGGAGAACTTGAAAAGGGTATTAAAGCTGCATCTGAGATTTTAAGTGAGAATGGCAAATTAATTGTCGTCACCTTTCATTCCTTAGAAGATCGTATAGTCAAAACTTTTTTTAAAGATTTATGTGCTACTGATTGCAAGACATTCTCTCTGCTAAATAAAAAAGTGATCGAAGCAAGTATAGAAGAAGTAAGTGCAAATCCGCGTTCACGCTCAGCAAAACTAAGAGCTATACAGAGGTTGTCGTGAGAACTTTCTGCATCATCTCAATAGTTATGTTTTTTCTTAGCATTGTAGGACTATTTAAGGTAAAATTACATGTTCAGTCGTTAAATAGAGAGCTAATAAAAATAAAAAGTGAAATTAATTTAGTGCAAAGTGATATAAAAGTTTTACAAGCAGAGTGGAGCTATTTGAATAATCCAAAAAGACTTGCAAGCCTTGTAAAGAAATCCCTGAAAAATAACTCTTTAATACTGGCTAGCCAGGTTAAAAATCTTGACTCTTTAAATGGCCGCAGTGTGCTAGCACAACTTAAAATCCATGATCAACAGTGAGATTAAGTCTTATTTTTTACAGATGAGCACATCACAATAAAACTTACTTTGTATCCGTTCAGGATAGCGGCAAGACCATAGAGTAAAAGTGAGTTTACAACAAATGGTGTCATCCCAGTGCTTGACACTGGGATCCAGCCTTTTCATAATCATCAAAAACATTGTATTTTAACGTAAAACAGCTATTTTTATGCTTACCAACTTAATAAAATTCCTGGATCCCAGTGTCTGGGCACTGGGATGACAAAGGAGAGCAGTGTCAGCTACTTGCATAACACCATTTGTTGTGCAACTTACTTTAGTATGAAATTGCTTGCGTAAGATTTTGGCAGCCTCTTAACATTTTTTGGCATTTCAATTATGTATTTAACGTTGCGTTTTTTTGCGTAGAATACTGCTTTTTCAAGAGAATCAAACTTTAATACAATCTGTTTTTTTGGATCTTTTGAGCCAACCCATCCCATCAAAGGTTCAATGTAGTAAGAACCAGATTCAATTTTCAGGTGCCAGAGATTTGTAGTACCTAAACCAGATTGTGTTGCAGTTTTTGTTGGTTTATAAATCCTAAAAACTACTTTATCGTCAATGCCCATAGTTCTTGTTAAATAAGCTTAAATATATATCTAAATAAATCCTTTCACAAACAATTAGTATGAAAGAATGAAGTTTGAAATAAATATTTTTATGTTATATTATTATTAAATTATATTAAAAGGATTAGCTGAATAGGAGTAATCGATGACGCAACAGGAAATAGTAACAATCAATGCAGAGTTACGTAACGTGACAAAAACAAAAGCGATGCATTCTCTAAGGAAGAAAGGAAACATCCCTGGAATCATATATGGGAAAGGCCATGATAACGTAAATTTAACATTGTCTGCAAAGGAATTCACAAAGCAATATAAGTCAGGCTCTCTTTCTGCACATTTGATAGAGCTGAATATTTCGGGCAAAAAGGAATATGCTCTTGTTCGCGATGTCCAATTGCATGTAGTGAAGGATACTGTGCAACATGTTGATTTTCAGTTTGTTGATAAAGGCAGCGAAATTAAAATAGACATACCTCTATCATTTGTGAATGAAAGTAAAGCTCCAGGAATCAAATTAGGTGGAGTGCTTAATGTTTTGTGTCGTTCTATTGCTGTTAAATGCTCTCCTGATAAAATACCTCAGGTTATAGAAGTTGATTTATCCGGCAAAATGATTGGCCAATCTATACATATCAATGATGTAAAATTACCAGAAGGTGTTAAGTTTGTAGCTCATGAAGAAGAAAATTTTACCATTGTTACAATTTCTGCTGCCGATAGTGACGTTGAAGAACCTCAAGCAGAAACAGAGGAATAGTGCATCTGATAGTTGGGCTTGGTAATCCTGGCAGTCAATATGAGCTAACTCATCATAATATCGGCTTTATCACCGTTGATGCAATCTGCAAATATTGGGGTTTTCAGTTGTTCTCTAAAAAAGCCGATTATCTGATAACCTCTGGCATAATTAATGATAATAAAATTATGTTAATAAAGCCTTATTCATTTATGAATAATTCAGGCATCCCTGTTGCAAAAATACGAAACTTTTACAAATTATCGCTAGATAATATCATTGTCATACACGATGACGCTGATTTGGAACTTGGAAGAATAAAAGTAAAGAAAGGTGGTAGCTCTGCTGGACATAATGGACTTAAATCCATAGATAGTTTTATTGGCAACGATTATTGGCGCTTGAGATTTGGAGTGGGTAGACCTGAAGATCAAAAAAGCTTAGCAGATTATGTGTTATCAAAATTTTCAAATTTTGATAATGTTACTCCCTTAGCAGAGAAAATAGCAAAAAATATACATTTAATGCTGCAAGGAGATAATACAGCTTTTATCAATTCGATTATATAATACTACGAAACACAAAACTAAATTTCACACAATTAAAATAACAGATTTCTTGCATTACCTTCCAAGCTACAATTGTCATTCAATAGAAACTACTTGACAAGCTTTGCCAGTCCCCTTGTCATGATAAGGGGGCTGGCGAAGGAAGTTTTTCGTTTCTATTTCCAATAAAAGTTTGTATGCAATAACACAGAAGCATGTGCTGCTATTCCTTCGTTTCTTCCAAGAGAACCTAATTTTTCTGCAGTGGTTGCTTTGATATTTATAAATTCATCATCAATTTCTAATGCTTTTGATATGAATTTCTTCATTTCTACTTTGTAAGGCGATATTTTAGGCTCTTCACAAACTATAGTAATATCTAAATTAGACACGCTGTACCCTTTTTCTTTTGCTTTTTTAGCAGCAAAGTCAAGAAAGTGAGATGAATTGCAATCTTTCCATTCAGAGGAACTAGGAGGAAAGTGCTCTCCTATGTCGCCACATCCCAGTGCTCCGAGTATTGCATCAACGATTGCATGTATTGCAACATCACCATCTGAATGTGCTTCTATTGTCATATTGTGCTCAATTTTCACTCCACAAATTTTTATAAAGCTCTTAGCTTTATCTTGAGTTTTGATAAACTTATGTATATCATAACCAGTTCCGACACGAAATTTTGGCTCTTCAAAGAGAAGCTTTGCCATATTGATATCCTCTTTTGTGGTTAACTTAAAATTACTTTTTTCACCTTCAATAATCTTAACATGTTTTTTGTGCTCTACCATTAGTGATGAATCGTCAGTAAATTCTTTGTCTGATTGATGGCACGATAATAATTCTTTGAAATTAAAAATTTGAGGAGTTTGTATGGCTCTGAGTTTTCCTCTTGAAATCGTAGATTCAACGAAATTATTACCCACCAATGACATAGTGTCTTCGACTTCTATTGCTGGAACTACTCCTGTATATTGATCATTAATCATGGACTGAGCCAAGTTATCTATCAGAACATCTGACACAAAAGGCCTACAAGCATCGTGTATAACTACAAAATCTGGGTTAACTTTTTGTAAGCTTTTAAGCCCTAGTTTAACTGAATTTTGCCTGTTTTCTCCTCCGTATACAGGGCTTAGTAATTTAGTATCTGTAATTAGTGATATAGCTTTCTCATAGAAATTTTCATGGTCTCTATTAATTGCTATTCTTATGTAATCTATATATTGGTTAGCCAGAAATCTTTTAATTGTATGAAATAAAACAGATTTCCCTGCCAGTTTTATATATTGCTTAGGAAGCGTAGAATTGCATCTACTGCCTACTCCCGCTGCAACTATTAATGCTGCTATTTTGTATTTCTTGAATTTGTTAGCGCACATGTTTATCACTTTTAGCGTAAGTGTATGATAGCAGGCTATCTAAAATTTCAATAGGATTAAGAAGAGGCCTACTTTCTCTTTGCAGAGGCTTCCCTCTTTACCCCAAATTCTTTTCAAAAAAAAATTTTGACTTTATATAAAAAATTACTTCCCCTACTTAATTAGCATAATTATAATAGCAAAAGAGATATTTAGAGAGCTCAAAATCTATCTTTGCCTGCAGGCCTTTCTATTACGCATCTAAAATTCAGTTAAAAATGTAGCGTATCTTCTTCAGCGTATGTGGGTGCACACACATGCTTAATCTCTGTCGTATGGCACTGCATTTTTTCTGAATCTTTTTCCACATGGGAGAATTTTATGCTTAAAATTCCATATTCTTAACAAAAAACTACTACTTAACAGAAGTAATAAATAGTATTACAAATCGTCAAATACTTTCAACATAGGAAAAATAAATTGCATATTTTTCAGTAAATTAGCTATGCTAAAAGCATGCAAAAACGTCATATAACTATTTGTTTTATACTGCTTTTTATAATAGGGATGTTATTCCTGATGCGTCCTATGATTTTTCCATGTTTAATATCTATTGTTATTGCATATTTGTTTAATCCGCTAGTAGTCAAATTTGAAAAGTATAGAATACCGCGTTCATGTTCTGTAATTTTTATAATACTTGTTTTATTAATAGCTTTTATACTAGTTATAACATATGTTTTACCTATTATATATGTTCAAATTATTTCAATATTAAATTTCTTAGTGAGTAAAGTGCCTTCATTAAAGCTTAAAGTAATCCCCTCTGTATTAGAATTTCTTAATATAAAAATCGAGGATGGCTTATTTGATCACTTATCTAAAAATCTAGCAGAAAATTACAGCGACTATGTATCTTATTTCATGAATGCTCTTGATATTGCTAGTAACTTTATAATCCAAGTGTTAAGTTCAAGCTTTAACACGGTATCATTAATGGTGATTCCTCCTGTAGTATTTTTCTATATATTACGTGATTGGCCTTTAATTATAGAAAAAGCTAGTAAATTAATTCCTATGCCTTATAGAGAAGAAGTTGCAAATTATTTTTCCAAAGTAGATTTCATTATATCTAGTTATCTAAAGGGGCAGGTAAATGTATGTATTGTCATGATGGTCTTTTACTCTGTGAGCCTGAGCATAATCGGATTGAAACACTCTATTGTTATTGGAATTTTATCAGGAATATTAACGTTCATACCTTACATAGGGCCATTATTATATACCATTATTGGGTTCTTGAGCGCTATCACTCAATTTAGTGGATGGTTTGAAAGTGCTGCTGTTTTGCTATTATTTGGTGTTGGACAATTAATAGATTCAAACATATTAGTTCCTTTATTAATAGGAAAAAAAGTTCATATACATCCAACTGTAATTATTCTGGGAATTACTATATGCGCTTCATATTTTGGATTTATAGGTATATTACTTTTTATTCCAATAATAGCAATGTTCAATGTATCAGTAGAATATGCAATCAATAAATATTTTAAAAGTGAGCTTTATAAAAACGGCTAACAGACCTTTTGCATAATCAATTTATGGTAAGAGGAGAAATGAGCCCAGAATACCTGACACATTTGAGGAGCGTAAGTAAATTTCTGCGCAAAAATTACTACCAGAAAGAGGTTACGTAAGAGGATCAACGTGCAATTAAATTTATTTAACAACAATCAAGCTGATTATAGTCGGCAAAATTACATCATCTTAGATGAAAACAAGCACATATATAATTCAGTAATTGATGACTTATCTTGGAAATGTCTGATTCTTTTTGGACCTAAAAGCTCTGGTAAAACTCATCTTGCTCATATTTGGCAATCAATAAACGATGCAATCTTTATCAATGTGAATAACTTCGTAAGCGAGATTAGGTATAGTGATGCTTTTATTTTAGAAGACGTACAAAACATTAAAGATGAAGCAATGTTATTACATTGCTACAATTACATGAAAGAAAACGACAAGAGGCTGCTAATCACTTCTTCAATTTCACCAAAAAAGCTTAACTTCACACTAAGAGATTTAAGTTCTCGAATATTATCAACTATCAGCGTAAAAATTTTGCCTGCAAGCGAAGAATTATTAAGAATCATGCTAATAAAACGATTTTCAGATAAACAGTTAAAAATTGATTTAAAAGTGATTAATTATATTTTAGCAAGAATAGAACGTTCTTTCTATAGCATTGACAAAATTATAGAGAAGATAGATAATGAATCTATAGGGCCAAATGTGACCGTTCCTTTTATTAGCACTTTATTAAAAAAAGATGCCATTTGATTTCTTCTTTTGTAAAGGTGTATATTAAAAATTTATTAACACCCATAACACTAACGTAATTGAAATCTCCACTTGTCTATGTTAGAATTATAATAAATGTTATGTCATAATAAATATAGATAGATACAGCTAAGAAGTATTTATATTATAGTAGAGCTCACTTTATAAGGTGTTTTTTATAGATTTAACGTTATAATTTAACTATGATAAGAGTAAGATTAAATTTAAGAAAAAGGTTAAAGCAAAAGTTTGTGATGTTCACTCTATTGATAAATGCCTTATTTATCTCATATTTTCTCATAAGAAACATAGGAAACACTTTCAATCAAATTATAGCTAAAGAAATAAATATAGGAGCTGATAATGAAAAATAAACAGTCGCAAAATAAAAAAGAAAATCTTTACATAACATATTACATAGATGCTTTGGCTTCAGAGAGGTCCGCTACACAAAATTCTTTGGAAAGTTATCGTTCTGATCTACATCAGTTTGAAGAATTTTTATTGGAAAGCAGCACTACCTTGGTTGGTGCAAATAAAACCAATATTAAAGACTATATGAAATCTCTATGTACGCAAAAAAATATAAAAGTAGCTCTATATCAAGAAAAATATCCGCTATGAAAAATTTCTATAAGTGTCTATTTAATGACGGAATAATAGATTTTAATCCAGCGCCGGCTAATGATGCTGAATTAAAGAATCCAAAAGTTTCTCGTCCTTTGCCTAAGTATTTAAGTGTCAAAGAAATATTTTTGCTAATGGACACAGTGAGAAAATCAGCAAGCGAATCGAATAAAGAGATAAGCAGTAAAAGGCTATGTGCGATTCTAGATATCCTTTACTCTTCTGGAATGCGTGTTTCTGAACTAATTAATATGAAGTTATGTGAAGTGTCACATTTAATAAACAGTAATAACAAAGAATGCTATATAATAATAAAAGGAAAAAGTGGTAGAGAGAGGCAAATCCTTTTTAATGAACAAGCATTACAGAGCCTTAGAAATTATTTATCAGTTCGTGATAATCTGATCTCTAAAGAAAAGGAATCCGATTGGCTATTCCCAGGTGATAAACCTAATAAACCAATTACAAGGCAGAGGGTCGGTCAATTAATGAAGGATTTGGCAAGAAAATGCAATATTGATGAAAATAAGATCTCTCCACACGTGATTAGGCATTCTTTTGCTACCCATCTACTGGATAGCGGGGCAAATATTGTGTTAATACAGAAAATTCTTGGCCATACTAACCTTTCTACAACACAAATATATACTCATATTGCTAACGAAAAGTTAAAGGACAAACTAGCTGATTCGCATCCTATTACTCAGATGATCAATAATTAAACTTATTGTTTTTAATTCGTAGTAAAGTTAAATTCAAAATAAGTTTATGTGGGTTTATGATTTCAAGTTTGTTGTTTAATTTCTTTCTTATATTATGGGAAGTATTCTATACTTTAATTACTCTCCCTGTAATTCTCTTCCCTGCGCGTATAATGACTATTTTCCTCGTCTGTTCGGTGAGAGTTGTATTATTCATGCTGCGTTTATTATGTGGCATTAAATATGAAGTGAGGGGAATGGAAAACATTCCTAAGCAACCTTTTATAATTGCATCAAAACACCAATCTCCATTTGAAACATTTATTTTTATACTACTATTTAGAAAAGCGGTTTTTATTTTAAAACGTGAATTGAAATGGATTCCATTCATTGGTTTGCATCTCATGGCGCTCAGAATGATTTTTATTAACCGCTCAGATGGTATCAGTTCTATGCGTCATATCATTAAATTAGCAAAAATGCGTATAAAAGAAAATAGAGGCATAATAATATTTCCTGAAGGCACAAGAACGACTATAAACCAAAATATAAAATATCAACCAGGAATTGCTGCTTTATATAGCGTATTATCTGTTCCTGTATTACCAGTTGCTTTAAACACTGGTTTGTTTTGGCCAAAAAGCATACTTTCTCTGAGAAAGAATCCCGGAAAGGCAGTAATAGAAATATTGCCCCCAATATATCCTGGATTAAACAAAAGTGAATTCTTGCAAAGTTTAGAAAAAATTATTGAAGAGAGAAGTAGTAAATTAACCACAGAAAAAACTGATATTGCAAATTAACAAAAAAGCTTTATAATTAAAAGAAAAGTACAGTATTTTAGGTATTAATATATGGCAAATCATAAGAGTGCTAAAAAAATGATAAAGGTAATAGCAAAGCGCACTTTAATAAATAAGATGCGGAAAAGTAAAACTCGCACCGCTATTAGAAATTTGGTTGATATAATCAAGTCTGGCGACAAAGAAAATGTTGTTCTGGCATTTCGGAATGCTGAATCTCATTTACACAAGTGTGTGAATAAAGGTGTTATTCATAGGAATACTGCTGCGCGTAAAATAAGTCGCTTAAATGCAAAAGTAAAAGCATTGATGACCGCTTAATACGGTTAATGTAAAGTTAACTGTATTAATATATACTCCTCAATTTGTATATTCTGTATAAAATTTAAGTAGCTTAAGTGATGGATAAAAAAGTGCTATTAGAACTAAGTAATGGATTAAAAATCGAGTTACCTATATTAAGTGGAACAATAGGTCCTAACGTGTTAAATATCAAGGACTTATATAAGACGACAGGATTATTCACTTATGATCCGGGGTTTGTTTCCACAGCTTCATGTTCTTCTTCGATTACATTTATTGATGGAGATGAAGGAGTGCTTAAATATAGGGGACATAATATAGCTGATTTGGCAGAGAATAATAGTTTTACTGCTGTGATTTATTTATTGCTCCATGGTGAACTACCCAGTTCAGAGCAACACAAAAAATTTCTTCTCAAAATACACAAGGTATCCAAAGTATCAGAGCAAATTACAAATGTAATTAAAGCATTTCCACAAACTGCCCACCCTATGTCGATTTTAGTTGCATGTTTTGCAAGTTTGTCAGCATCTTACTATGAAAAGCATGGCAACAATGTCAATGGTGAAGACCTAGATTTTGGAATTTCTGCAGTAGCGCAAGTTTCCACAATTATTGCAATGATTTATAGGCATATCAACAATCAGGAATTCATAAGTGCTAACAATGAATTAAGTTACAGTGAAAATTTCTTAAAGATGGTATTTGGCGATGCTGTTGATAATGCCCTTTTTGCAAAAGCTTTGGATAAAATATTTACTCTCCATGCTGATCATGAACAGAATGCTTCTACGGCGGCTGTCAGATTGGTGGGATCGGCTGGTTCTAATCTGTTTGCAAGCCTCTCTGCAGGAGTTGCTACACTTTGGGGACCAGCACATGGTGGAGCTAATGAGGCAGTTATAAATATGCTAAAAGAGATAGAGCAAAGAGGAGATATAGATAAATTCATCGAAAAAGCTAAAGATGATAAAGATCCATTTAAATTGATGGGATTTGGACATCGTGTTTATAAAAATTATGATCCGCGCGCGCGTATATTGAAAGACGCTTGTCATGAGGTTCTAAGTAAACTAGAACAAAATAATGAATTGCTCAAGATTGCAAAAAAACTTGAAGAAATAGCTTTAAAGGATGAATATTTTATCGTGCGTAAGTTATATCCAAATGTTGATTTTTACTCAGGTATAATAATGAATGCTATTGATATCCCCTCAAATATGTTCACGCCTATTTTTGCACTTGCAAGAACCGCTGGTTGGGTTACTCAGTGGTATGAAATGATAAATGATAAAGAAACTAAGATCTGTAGACCAAGGCAACTCTATTTTGGTAAATAAATTTATTTTCACTTCATTAGACTTCTTGCATAACCCAAACTAAGTAGAAAAAAGGTATAGCTATCCCGCCGCGGATAGATCCCGCTACTTGTTAGCGGGATCTATCCGTGACGGTATGACAGTTCGCTTGCAACCTATAGCCTTGTCATCCCAGTGCCCTGACTACTTGGATCCAGGAAAAAGAATGGTGTCATGCAAGTAGCTGACACTGGTTCACTCTATAATAGCAGTGCCCCTATAATGTCATCCCAGTGCGTGACACTGGGATCCAGCATTTCCATAATCATCAAAACGTTGTATTTTAGCATAAAACGGCTACTTTTATGCTTACCAACTTAATAAAATTCCTGGATCCCAGTGTCAAGCACTGGGATGACAGGGGAGGGAGGCTACTTGAATGACACCATTCTTTTTTCTGGATTCCAGTGTCAAGCACTGGAATGACACCGAAGGAGCTACTGGGATGACACCCTCTTGGATGGAAACCAGTGTCAGCTACTTTCATGACACCCTGACAATCGTCATCCCGCTACGTGTTAGCGGGATCTAGAGATACCGCGAATGAATCGCGGTATGAAGGTCTGCGGCGGTATGACGTAGGGCTGCACTAGCTATATCATGCATTTTATTAACTGACACTATAAACAACATCCTTACAATTATGAGATTGGACTACAACTTGCTCAAGCGTTAAGCTGCTGCGTTTAGCGTCTTTACTGTGGTTTTCTCCAAGAACCTCTGTTCTTTCTTGTTTTATTTCTTCAATGAATTTCTTGTTAACGCTTTCAGTATCAATCTTTTCCTGAGAATATATAAGGTTAGTGCAATTTGTTTTTCTATAATAATGCACGCCAAGACATATAATTGATAATGCAAATATGCCAGAACCTATAAGTAATGATCACCCTATGTTGTTAATCAAAGGGTTTTGGTAAAATTTTTGTATACCATTAACACCATGTGTTGCAAGTAGCCCTAAAGGAAACGCTATATTTGCAGCAACTACACCGGTCAATAGTGCAGTAAATAGTGGCCTATTGTTAATTACTGATTCTATTTTATTAGTTCTACTAACTACTTTTTCGTCAATGTTAATGAAGTTGTTTTTAGCTTCCCAAGCATTAAGTACAAAATTTGAATGAGTGCCATTACTATATTCCAGTCTTACAGATTTTATAGCTTTATCTTTTGGCTGATGCTCCAACACCTCAGCTAAAATTCCATCCGCATTTTTTTCTTGAGTTTTATGCTCTGCAGTATTTCTAAATTGCTTTATTGCAAAAAGTATTGGACTAATTGCAAGCACCGCAGCAAGTGCGATAACTGGTATAGTGATATATTTTGGGCTGTTTGTAAAAAATGCAATAAATTTTTCTTTATCTTGTAAATATAATAAAGCTGCAGATGTGCTGAGTATAATAGCAGTTGCACCAAAAATTATAACGCTCTTCTGCTGCATGGCATACTTTGCTCTTGGCCAGGTTCTGTTTGTTTTTTTGCTCTCTAGAGGTGCATAGCTGTCTGTATCAGACTCACTATTTGGGAGCAAAGACTCTTCAGAGTTATTTGTGCTTACATATGGTGGTAAAGAAGTTGAAGATGTATTGCTAAGTTTGTCATTGAGTGTTCTTTGTACCCGTGCTGATGTTTTATCAAGATCAAGAGTATCAGGGTCTTCATAGATATTTTCTTCATCAGGTGATTCTTTCAAATTTTGATCGCCTACTCCACTATCACTACTTAAACTCTTTTTTTGAGTTTTTTTACTTAGGTCTGGAGTTGCATAATCATGATTCTCTGGGCTATTATCTTCTTTATCAGAATTCGGATTATCAAACGAATTTGTAGATTGTGAAGTTTCACTTTCATCATCTTTTTTTGGGGGAACGCTTGTCCTAAGTGCTGGTATTGGTGGAATTCCTGGCTTCGTCCCGTCATCTTTACCTGTTGGTATATAAGAAAGTATTTTTACTGTATCTTGATCTCGTGCTCCTGGCATATTTATCCTCCAAAATTGATTACTATGCTGCATTGATTATGCTATAGTTATTAAGATATAGTAAATCCCAGTTTACGGATAATTATTAGTATAGAAATTGTCTATCAAAGATCCTTTCATTCAGAGGGTAATCTTTGTCAAAAAGCAAAGTTATTGTGTTTTCATGGTCTTTTTGTATTTTTATCTGTGATATATCATGAAATTCTTTATAATCTGATACTACAAGTGCTGGACGGTTTTTTGTGTCGTTAATGTCAATTTGCACTACTCTGTCATTTGAAATTAGCGCTCCATTCCAATGCCTTGGGTAATAGCTATTGATAGAAGTGAGTGCAAGTAAATTTGAATTTAGTGGTAAAATTGGACCACCGGCAGAAAAGTTATATGCAGTGCTGCCTGTGGGAGTAGATAATATTACTCCGTCCCCTCTAAATTTTTCTACTTTTAGCTTATCGTTGATAGTGATATTCATTTCTACTATTTGGTTTGCTTTTCTAAAAACATATACTTCGTTTACCGCTATATAGTGGTATTTCTTGCCACTTGTATCTGTGGCTTCCATTTTTAGCAAAGTTAACTGGGTTGAAGTTGCATGCTCTATATGATCAATTAAATCTTCACTGCGGCTAAAACATTTATTCATCAAAAACCCAACATTGCCAGTGTTTATCCCATACACATGCATGTTTTTATTTTCTATGACGTAATTGTGCAAAGTGCGTAGCATAAAGCCATCACCGCCAACAACTATAAGTAGATCAATTTCAGACTTATTTTCTTCTGTTATATTGATAAAATTAAGCTTCTGTAATAGTTTAGATACTTCCTGTGACTTTGGTGATAGAGAAGCAACATAACCTATATTTTTATATTTATGCATGCTTCAGCAAGTTTCCTAAATAAAGAAGCAAAAAATTAGAAAATATCCCCATATTTATCGTTAAACTTAGCTATTTTGCTAGTTTTATTTGTTGATCCACTTGCCAGACTTCCAGTCCATGCAGGGTGAACAAGAGGATCTCTATCAAGTTTTATCTTATCGCCTTCCTTTCCATAAGTGGAACGAGTTTCAAATTCTTGACCGTCTGTCATAACTACGATAATTTTATGATAATTAATTTCTGCCATTGTTGCTTATAAACTTTTAATCAGTTAACATTATAACTAACCCAACTATTAAGTCAATAATGAAAATGCTCGTATGATTGACAATTATCTATATTTATGCTATAATTTATTGTGTTAGTTTTTGAGAAATTTATGCTTGCTAAAACATATAAAAAAATAAAAACTATGATAATCGATAGTAAAGATGATCTGTGCTTTTATCTTAAAATGAATTTTACATACTGGCCATTATTCGTATTGTGTTTGGTTGTGAACCTTATGTGTTATGGTATACCAGATATAGCTAGTCTTAACTTCAATATACAGATAATCGGTCCGTTATCCTTGTTCCTTACGGTTTTATTATCAATGAGAATATTTGCTCTTGAGGAGCGCCATAAAATTAGCAGGTTAGAGAAAAAACAAAGTCAACAACCAAGCATAAATTTATTTTAAAGAGAGCTGTATTAATATATGTATATGATTTTCGCTTTCCCTGGTCAAGGCTCTCAGTTTGTAGGAATGGGAAAGAGCTTATGTAGTGAGTTTTTCGTTGCAAGGCAAGTATTTAATGAAGTAGATAGCATATTGGGTAGAAAGCTGTCTCATTTAATCTTCAACGGTCCTATTGAAGAATTAACCATTACAGAAAACGCTCAGCCAGCTATAATGGCAGTGTCAATTGCAATGCTACGTGTTATGGAGCATGTGTTTGGCAAATCTCTTTTCACTGATCACAATGTTAAGTATGTTTGTGGGCATTCAGTTGGCGAATATACAGCGCTGTGTGCTGCAGGGGCATTGACTCTTGAGTCTGCAATCAAGCTGCTAAAAGTTCGCGGTGAAGCAATGCATGAAGCTTCACTGAAATGTAAAGGCGGAATGGTCGCATTGCTCGGAGCAGAGATAAATGAAGTGGAAGATATATTGAAATCAGCCCAAATTGATGGAGTTTGTGAAATTGCAAACGATAACGGTGGCGGACAAGTGGTTATAAGTGGCACTAGAGAAGCTCTTGAAATGTTACCTTATTCATTCAAAAACTCGAGTGTGAAGAAATTAATTAAATTACAGGTTAGTGGACCTTTTCATTCATCTCTTATGAAACCTGCTGATGAAAAAGTTTTGGAATTTTTGAAGGGTATTAAAATGACTCGCCCTATAGTTTCTTTGATATCAAATGTTACAGCTAAAGAGGAGAGTGATCCCAAAGTTATAAAAACTTTGCTTGCTAAGCAAATTATAAGCAGAGTGAGATGGAGAGAAATGGTTTTACATATGGCGCGTTGTGGTATTAACAAGTTCGTTGAAATTGGACCTAACCAAGTTTTATCTAATCTAGTTAAAAGAATTGACCAATCTATCAGTACAAAAAATATAGATAGTATTGGTGATATTGACAGCTTCTTTAATGAATCATTAGTACTAACAGCGAAAAAAAAAGGTGCTTTTCGCTGAGCAGCCGAGAATAACTTGCAACTATCAGTTGCCCAGTATCCATGCGGGCCACGCAACACTCACGCACATAGACTTTATCGAGCGCGGAGGCATATTGAATATTATTCGTTTCACTTCACCAGCGCTCGCTGCTTCCAGCCTATCTGCTATGACTTTTATGTACCGATAATCATTATACTCACACCCCGGCACTACTGCTTGAAAACATAGTTCGATGAATTTGAGAAAGTTGATTTTGTTCATAAAATTTGACTTTTTGAAATTTTATGTATCATTAAATTAATATAGTGAGGGTTATGACATGAAGGTAACGAAAGAAACTACAATAAAAACTAGGGAAGAGTTTGTGAAAACTCGAAATGGGATAAAAATCCAAACAATTACACTTCCTAGTAAAAATACAGACCAAAACAATAATCAAAGTGAAAAACATCTGGTATATTTTATTGGCGGAAATAGAGCGTTAAGTTCTCGCAAAGATTATTCCCAAAACTGGAATTGGGCTACAGATCAAGGGATTACTGTACATCTCTTTAATTATCCTGGGCTTGGCTTAAGTAGAAACAGCTCATTGATACGTAGCAATAGAGTTAAATCTGGTATTGCAGTTGTAACTAACTTATTGGAAAAAGGTATAAAACCAGATGATATCATATTGTTCGGAGACTGCCTGGGTGGACATGTAGCTGCAGAAGTTCATAAAAATTTTAAAGATAGGGATATACATTTGAGATGTATCGTTAGCAATGCTGCTAGTTCACTCAAACAAGCGTCTCTTTATTATTTTTGGTTCATAGCGAAATTAAAAATTTTTCTTGCTCCGATAATCAAATTAGTACTAAAGATTTTTGGTTGCCATTGGAAAACACATAAAATTGTCAATGCAATTACTCCTTACACAATGTACTTCAATCGAGAGGGAGACAAAACCATTAAACAACCAGCGCAGCTTGCGACAAAAATAGAAAGAATAGGGCAAAATGGTAGAAGGAAAGATTACCAAAAAAAAGAAATCTTTGAAGACTTTGAAGAATATGAAGAATTTTTCAAGCAACATACAATATTAAGAAGGAATGATGAATGTATTGATCCTAAAAAAGCTGATAAAGATGTACACAAATTGCCAATCACGTGTTTAAAATCTTCCAATGAAGCTGGTTATGCTTTTTCTGAGTTGATTAGTTTATATATTCAGAAGACAGATGAATATTTTTCTAAGCATGATTCACTAAATGATGAAAAGAAAGTTGAAGAGTTTAGAAAAAGTAAATTTTATAAAGATTTTTCTAGTTGTGCAAATTCAAAAAACTTTTGCATCCCTTCGGGGGCATTACAGGACGTGACGCTTAATCCCAGAAAAGAAGAAAATAGACTCCAGCGGGCACCGGGATGACAAAGGAATTCCAGCGTCACGTGCTACCAGTAGTTGATTTACAGCATGGGAAGTTCATACAGTTGTGCAATAATCCCATAAATTGGGTGTCATAATATGGCGGCTACATTAATTTTGGCGTGTGTGACCTTGAAAGATTGCAGTGCAATACTTAAATTATTAGGGTAGTAGGCAAATAATGGAGCTCAAAATGCATAATGTACAAGAAACTGAAAATTTAAAATTTGATGCTGAAGTAGGAAAAGTACTGAATATAGTGATTCATTCACTTTATACTAACAAAGACATTTTTCTGCGTGAATTAATATCAAATGCATCGGATGCATGTGATAAGTTGCGTTATGAATCTCAACTAAATCCTAATTTGCTGGATTCTAGTGATGAATTAAAAATCCCTATCAGCTCCAATAAAGATAAGAACGAGCTATATATCACTGATAATGGCATCGGAATGAACAGACAAGATTTAATAGACAACCTTGGTACAATTGCAAGCTCTGGCACGCAAAAGTTCTTGGATGCGATTAAGAATAGCAAGGATTCAAGCCAAACTGTGGAGCTGATTGGGAAGTTTGGTGTTGGTTTTTACTCAAGCTTTATGGTTGCATCGGAGGTAATAGTAGAATCGAGAAAAGTTGGAGAAGAAGAATCTTGGGTCTGGAAATCCAAAGGAGATGGGGAATATTCAATCAGCAAGTCAGATAATCAAGTCCCTCGCGGAACCAAAATTACGCTCATTATGCATCCTGAAGAAAACGAGTTTTTAGATAAATTTCGTATTGAAAATATTGTCACTACTTACTCTGATCACATAAACTTTCCTGTTGAATTCATAAATGAAGAAGGAAAAAGTGAAAAGTTAAACAGTAAGGCTGCAATTTGGACTAAGCTAAAAAATGATGTTACTCAAGAGGAGCACAACGATTTTTTCCGCAGTGTTGCTCACGTTGGCGGGGAGCCTTGGATGATATTGCATAATAAAAATGAAGGTGCAATAGAATATACGAATTTGCTTTATGTTCCTTCTATAAAACCTTTTGATTTATTTCATCCAGATAGACGTTGCTCTGTGAAGTTATATGTAAATAAAGTATTTATCACTGAAGATAACGTACAGATTATACCACAATACTTGCGTTTTCTGAAAGGCGTGGTTGATTCACCGGACTTGCCTCTTAATATCAGCAGAGAAACGCTGCAGAATAATCGTGTTGTTGAGCAAATCAGGAAATCCCTCACTAAACGCGCGATATCAGAGCTCGGTAAAAAGGCAAAAGAGAATTTGGAAGAGTACACAAAATTCTGGACCAATTTTGGTGCAGTATTAAAAGAGGGTCTTTGTGAAGCTATGCCAACTGATGAGAGAGAAGCGCTGCTCTCAATTTGCAGATTTCAGAGCACTGGTGATGAGAAATTAGTCAGCATTGATGACTATATAAGCAGAAGGAAGCCTGAGCAGGAGCATATCTATTATCTCACCGGAAATAGCTTGGATTCAGTGAAAAACAGTCCACAACTTGAAGGATTCGTCAGTAAAGGACTAGAAGTGCTCCTATTTGTTGATCCAGTTGATGATTTCTGGACTAGCGTGATTCATGAATATAAAGATCAAAAATTTAAGTCTGTGACCCGCGCTGATGTTGATTTAGAAAAATTCTCTTCAGAAGAAGATAAAACAGATGAAGAAAATAAGCAAGATGAAGAAAAGACTGAAGAAACTATACTGCAATATTTCACCAAGGTTCTTGGCAGTTCAGTGAAAAGCGTAAAGATCTCTAAAAAATTGACTGACAGTCCTGTATGTCTAGCGGTTGATGAAGGCGCTATGGATCTTCGCATGGAGCGTTTTTTGCGTGAACAAAAGCAGCTAAATTACCGCACGCCAAAGGTGCTTGAAATTAACACTAAACATCCTGTAATAAAAAGTATAATGAAATCTCACGCTGAAAATGGTGAAAATCCAACATTGGAGGACATGATTCATTTATTATTTTACCAAGCTTGTATAGTGGAAGGTGAAGAGATGGATGATGTAAGTCTGTTTGCTAAGATAGTTAATAATTTGCTTAGCAAGATTGTTGTTTAATGCTATACTTAGCTCAGCTATTAATTAGGGGTAAAACATGTTTGGTTCCAATTTTAGAGACTTTGTATCACAGGATGCAGCTTTGCAAGATCAATCAAGTTCGGAAAGATTAATCAAAAGTTGGCATGGTTTTGAAAAACCAGATTCTGAAGATTCGTAACCGTTTACGCAATGGCGTCAACTTAAGGACACATTTTAGACTTCTTTGTTGAAATAAAACAGCAACAAAAGTGCTATTTATTGCAGCTTTTGGGTAATTTAATGGTAA
>CACPSE010000018.1:0-22985 GCA_902636535.1 uncultured Wolbachia sp.
AGTAATCCTTACCTTTTAATCTGCAGATTGGCGAAAGCAAATACAATAGCTTCAGTTTCATGATAAGGGCGCTGGCGAAGCTTGTCAAGTAAGTTTTTTTGTTTCTAACGGTTATTAACGCGCTGCCAAAAACTATACAAGAAGTCTATTGAAATCGCGTATATCAATCGTTGTAAAATCACACAATTGCTCTGTAGAGCTATGCCCTGTAATAATTACTATACCATTTTGCTCAGAGCGTATTGAGATTAAGTTCAGCACTAATTCACACGTTGCACTATCAAGATTACAAAATGGTTCATCTATCAGCCAAACACTTGCATTAGAAATCAAAAGGCGAGCAAGCGCAACTCTCCTTTTCCAGCCTGCAGAAAGTTCGCCATATCTAATATTAAGTACAGGTTGCAACTGCAAGCAACAAATAGCTGCCATAATCAATTCTCTAGTATTTCGTATTCCTGCCCAGAATTCTACGTTTTGAGCAACAGTTAAGCTATCTTTACAGGCATTCTTATGGCCTATATAGACCATAGAAGGTATATAGGATTTTGGATCATCATATATGTCTTTTCCGCAGTACCTTATATTGCCTGATACCGGCGGTAAAAGTCCAGATAAACTTCTAATTAAGCTGGTTTTACCACTACCATTTGGACCAGTGATTAGAATCTTTGATTTTAGCTCAGCTTTAAAACTGAGATTCTTAAATAGTACCTTATTATTACGAGCGCAGGATAAATTTTCACATTCAAGCATGAATTATCTGCCCTTCCCCTTATGTTTACCTTGAGTTGAAGCCTGAGCTTTTACAAACAGCTCCCAAAATCCTTTCTGGCCGCCTTCGCTATGTATCAATTGTGCAAAACGCTTCATTAAACCATTACCCATCATAACCATCTTTGTCCATTTACCTACCGGTTTTGCTATGTCAACTATTTCTGGATCTTCTTTATAAACTTGCACATCTTTTTGCTTCTCGCGTAGCATTTCCTGTTGTTTCATCAATTCTTTTTGCTTGTTTTTTTGATATAATTCATTGAATTTTCTGTCTTCTTCCCACTCTTCTTTAAAAACTTTTCTAGGAAATATGATTTTTCTAATGCGATTTTTGTATATTTTTCTCAAAAAGAGAAATACTGCAGCGACAGCAAGTAACGTTATGCTATATATTATGATCTGTGCAAGTGGCATTTCCTGTATCTAATTCATTAAAAATACCCTTACTATTATACCATAATTATAGAAATTGTGCAATTTTTGTGTGAGTAAAGACAGCATAAAAGCAACACTGCCCTATTTTGAAAATTGGACAAATATCTGACGAATGGGCTTGTATGCAGTAAGGTTTATTTCTATACTTCTTAAAGAATTTAGAAGTGAAACAAATATGAACTGCTATAAAACTCACACGTGTAATGAATTAAGGAAGAATGATATAGGAAAGGAAGTTTCCCTCTCTGGATGGTTATACCGTAAGCGCGATCACGGTAACCTAATCTTTGTTGATTTAAGAGATTTTCATGGGATTACTCAGCTAGTGTTCAATAATGACAAGGACTTTTTTGATGAAATTTCAAATTTAAAATCAGAAAGTGTGATTACTGTTACAGGGTTAGTTGAAGCTAGAACTGAAGATACGGTAAACACCTCTATCGCAACCGGAGAAATTGAGGTTGTAGTTAGCAATTTGCACGTTGAATCGGAAGTCGAGTTCCACCGTGATGAAGAAATAGCGAAAGAAGAAAGAAGTATATTAGCGAGCATTGCTGGCGAACAAGAATATCCGGAAAATATGAGATTTAAATATCGTTTTCTTGATTTAAGGCGTGAAAAAGCCCGCAACAATATTATTCTGCGCTCACAAATTATTGCAGAACTCCGCAAGCTCATGATAGAGCAAGGGTTGTTGGAAATTCAAACTCCAATACTTACTGCTTCGTCCCCTGAAGGTGCACGTGATTATTTGGTGCCAAGCAGACTAAATCCTGGTAAATTCTATGCATTGCCGCAAGCTCCACAGATTTTTAAGCAATTGCTCATGGTTTCAGGGTTTGATAAATATTTTCAAATTGCACCGTGTTTCCGTGACGAAGACGCAAGGGCTGACCGTTCTCCGGGAGAGTTTTATCAGCTAGATCTTGAAATGTCTTTTATAACTCAAGAAGACATCTTTCAGATTATTGAGTCTACCTTATATAAAGTGTTTGCTAAATTTTCTCGTAAGTCTGTTGATAAAGATTTTCCACGTATTACATATAAAGAGGCAATGCTCAAATATGGTTCTGATAAGCCAGATCTGCGTAATCCATTATTAATCAGCGATGTTACAGAAATTTTCCGTGATTCAGAGTTCAATATTTTCAAGAGCAATATCGAGCGTGGTATGGTAGTCAGAGCGATCCCTGCACCTAAAACAGCAGAGGAACCACGCAGCTTCTTTGATAAAAAGATAGAACATGCGCAAAGAGAATTCGGTGCTAAGGGGCTTGGATATATAACGTTTGATAAAGATGGTACTGCGAAAGGCCCGATTACTAAATTCCTCGATGACAATAGGCTAAACTACATAAGAGAAGAAACGAATGTAGGGCCTGGAGATAGTGTGTTTTTTGCTTCTGACAAAGAGAATGAAGCAGCAACAATTGCAGGAAAAGTGCGCACTCTTTTAGGAGCAGAGTTAGGTCTTATAGATGACAATATCTTCAAGTTTTGTTGGATCATTGATTTTCCCTATTTTGTATATGACGATAAAAGTAAAAAAATCGATTTCTTTCATAACCCATTCTCCATGCCACATGGCGGCTTGAAAGATTTAGAGGAAAAGAATCCACTGGATATCCTTGCTTACCAATATGATCTTGTTTGCAATGGAATAGAACTGTCAAGCGGGGCAATTCGTAATAATAAGCTGGATATCATGTATAAGGCCTTTGCCATTGCAGGTTATAGCCGGGGAGAAGTCGATACAAAATTCGGCGCACTTGTACGTGCATTCAGATTTGGTGTTCCCCCTCATGGCGGAATAGCACCAGGAGTTGATAGAATGGTTATGCTGCTTGCTGATGAGCCGAACATTCGTGAAGTAATCTGTTTTCCTATGAATCAGCAAGGTGAAGATGTTCTAATGGGTGCTCCTTCTAAAGTAGAGGATAAGCATTTACGTGAATTATCCTTGAAGGTTATTGAATAAAAATTTTTATAGTGGGGTGTGGTAAACCGGAAGTCATGAACAATATTCAAAAAGCAATACTATCGGGCATAATCTGCAACATGATTATATGGTATGAGTTAACTCTATTTGGAGTTTTGACGCATATAATAAGTGACGTTTTTTTTTCATCAGAAAGTGATTACTTAAGTACAATCAAATTTCTTGGTACTTTTGCAGTTGGCTTTGGATTTAGACCACTTGGTGCATTTATTTTTGGTTACATTGGAGATAAATACGGCAGAAGGAAGATTTTGCTGACTTCTGTAATATTAGCTTCGATATCGTCTACTGCAATTGCGGTTATACCAAGCTTTAAAGAAATAGGAATATTTTCTCCTATACTACTTCTGCTTTGTAGAATAACACAAGGAATGGCAGCAGGTGGAGAAACAAGTATCAACTCAGCTTTTTTAATAGAACATTCAAGCGATAAAAAAAATCTAGGTTTTTTAGGTAGCATGAAAGCTTTTAGCGGCGCGCTTGGTTCTCTTACATGCTTTGTAATGATAGCTGTTTGCAAAAAGTTTACAGGTGAAAATTATGAAATTTGGGGCTGGAGATTGCCTTTCTATTTCTGCTTCATTATGGGCATAATAGGCTTTTTAACAAGATATATAATGGAAGAGAGCTTAGCATATAAAACACACGATAAAAATAAAAGCTTATCTCATTCTCCATTTTTAGAATTAACCAGGGACTATAAAAAAGCATTTATGATAGCAATTGGGCTTGGTATCGCTCAAAATGCAATCGTTTATTCGGTAATAATGTTTTATAACATATCTGTAAAAGCGCTTACTCTGTCAGGTATTGATATTAAAAATGTAGTAAGGATTATAGTTGAAATTACATTTGGAGCGTCTGCAGTGCTGTTTGCAATACTGTCTGATAAAGTTGGAAGAAAAAATGTAATGATTCCTACATTAGTAGCTCTAGCTTGCGCCGGTTTGCCGGCGCTTTCGCTATTATCATATGATAACCACTATATTGTAACGCTCACTTTTCTATTGATAAGCGTACCGATAGGAGCATCTTTTGGAATATACAATTCTCTTGTCTGCGAGTTATTTCCAACGAAAGTTAGGTGCACGGGCTTTAGCCTCGCACATAACATATCTGCAGGAATATTTGGTGGCCTTTCTCCATCCATATGTATGTGGCTTATAGAAAAAACCGAAACAAAACTTGCAGCAGGCATTTATCTTACTGCCTGCGCATTAATTAGCCTAATATCTGTGCTTCAAATCAAAGCCAAAGACAGAAAAGTTGATTGGTGAAATCGTTTCAGTCGAAAAATAGCGCTTCAATGGATTTTTCGATGTGTTTAGTGATAGGAGCGGTGATAGTGATTTCTTTATTGTTTGGCAGTTTTAAAGATAAAGAATGCGAATGAAGGTGAATTTTATTTGCTACCCCATCAATAAAAGCTTTTTTACCACCATATTTACCGTCACCAAGAATAGGGCAATTTATATGAGCTAAATGTGCACGTAACTGATGGGTTCTGCCGGTAATTGGTTGTAATTTTAAATAAGCAACATTGTGTTTGAATTTTGCTATAATTGAAAAATGCGTAGTGGCATTCTGAGGTGAATTTTCATCAACGACCACTTTTTCTTGACCTGAAACATATTTTTTCACCAATGGATAGTCTATTGTTCCACTATCCTTACTCGGTATGCCAGAAGTTAATGCTAAATAAGTTTTTTTTACTCTTCGTCCTTTAAATTCTTCCATAAGGTATCTGGCAACATTAGCGTTGCGTACGAATATTATCACTCCACTCGTATCTCTATCTAGCCTATGGACAATTTTAAATGTTTCTCCCTCTCTTATTTGGTCAAGCAAATCACTCATGCTAATCTTTACTTTTACGCCACCTTGAACGATGACCCCTGCGGGTTTGTTTATAGCTAGTATATATTCGTCTTCATATAATATGTTCTCTCTTAGTAGATTCACTAACTTTTCATTATATTTGCGATCAGAATTAGCGTTTTCAATATAATTCAAGTGCTTCAGCGTTATAGTTTGCCCAGAATTTACTCTATCACTGGACTTTGCTTTGCAATCATCAACTTTGATTAATCCTTTCCTTAAAGATTTTTCAATTACAGATTGCTTTAGATCAGGAAAGATTCTTCTGATGTACCTATCCAGCCTAACGTTATTATCTTCTACTGATATGGTTTTTATATTCTCCATTACTTTATTTGGGTGTATGCTAGTATCAGCTATTTGCATGACATAAAATAAAGTATAGCACAAAATATACCTTGTAAAATCACTTCTTAGAATGTCTGTAAAAGACAAGAATTAACTGACAGAAGAATTAAAACTAATATCAGGCTGTTGTTTAATGCTACTAATCTTTATCTTTCAAGCATATACTGAAATATTTCATTAGCTATAGCAACATCTTGGCGCGGGGCTTTGCCATGTTCTATAAACACAGAGATTGCGTAGCGCGGGTTATGGTAAGGCCCATAAGCGATAAATAACTTATGACTTTCACCCTTAGAGTTTATCTCTGGTGTACCGGTTTTGCCGGCAATTTGTATGCCGCTTAGCCCTTTTCTATAGTTAGAATTCACCACGTCAAACATAGCTTTTCGAATTATGTTAAAATGCTCATAATCTACATCAATGTCAGGGAAATTTTGCACTGTATTACTCATTTCAATGTGGGGAATTACCTCTTTTCCTGTTGCAATCCTCGCTGCAAGAACTGTAAGCTGCAGTGGTGTTGTAAGTATATACCCTTGTCCTATAACTAAGTTGATAGTGTCACCTAAATACCACTCTGAATACAGCTTTCGTGCGCGCCAATCTCTATCGGGCAACAACCCTGGAGCTTCTTCCTTAAACGTTCCAATCAGTGACCCACTGCCAATACCAAATTTTCTGGCCATTTCCACCAGAGAGTCTACACTTATTTTTTTTCCTATATTATAAAAGTAAGTGTTGCATGAGAGAGCCATTGCTTCATTTAAAGATACATATCCATGGACTTTGCTTTTCAGGCAACGAAATTTCCGCTCACCTATTTTCATATAGCCCTTACACGAGAATTTCTCTTCTGGTGTGATTATTCCGTCCTTTAAACCTGCAAGCGCAACTATTACTTTAAATATTGAACCAGGTGGAATTTGATACGACAATGCACGATTCACAAGTGGTAATGAAGGAGTATTCAAGCTTTCCCAAGTCTCATTTGATAGTCTGCTAGCAAAAAGATTATTATCGTAAGAAGGTGAATTATATAATGCTAAAATTTCTCCATTATTTACATCAATTACCACTGCGGAGCCCTGGTGATCTTTAAATACCTCTGCGATTTTCTCTTGCAGATTAATATCAACTGTTAGCTGCACATCTTGTCCGTCTTGCTGTGGTATGCTTGATAATTCTTTTATGACGCGTTTTTTAGAATTTATTTCCTGCTCAGATTTTCCTGGCTTGCCTTTCAATATATGATCATATGTATATTCAATACCGCTGATTCCTACTTCGTTTATGCCTTGCTGTTTTTTTGTATATCCAAGTACATGAGAGCATATCGACCCAAACGGGTAGTAACGTTTATAAAGAGCAGTTATTTTTGTTTCCGACGATCTTGCTACATTAGATTCAATTTCTGATAATGTTTGCAAATCAACTTCCTTACCAGAACCATCAAACAAAACAACATACGAAATTTTGTTTACCGCAAGTTCAATGCTATTCCTATCTAAAACTTTGCCTCGCTGAGGCATAATAGCGGTGATTCGTACCCTATTGTTATTAGACAGCGTTTCGTACTTTTGTCTGTTTCGTATTTGTAAATTATATAACCTATAGCTAAAAATAGCGGAAATGGTAAGCTGAATACCACCTAATATGAATGCTCTGCGGTTAAAGACTTTGTTTTTTGTCCGCATAAAATTCCTTCAAAATACACTCCTTCTTCTATTGGTATACTTCTGGCTTTTACTGCATTACAAACCTTTTTTCCCCACTCACTTAAGGTAACAAGCTTGTAACCTGATTTTTTTAGTATTTTAATAATATGAGGTAAAGCTTCAATTGTGTTTGATCTGTTATTGTGATCATGAAATAGTACAATTGCTCCATTGTGTACATTACTTAAAACTCTTTCAACTAAAGTTTCTGGCTTATCACCTTGCCAATCTAGCGAATCAACTGTCCATAATATCGAATACATATCCAATTTATTAGTATTTTCAATCAGATTATCGTCATGACATCCATATGGTGGGCGAAACCATTTTACATCTTGTTTTGTTGCATTTTTAATTGCTGTATTTGTCTTTTCTAGTTCTTGCAATTGTTCCTCACTTGAAAGCGATGTCAATTTCCTATGCGACCAAGAGTGATTGCCTAACTCATGACCTGATTCATGAATTTTCTTTACTGTTTCAGACGTTTTTTTATTTATACGTTCACCAAGCACAAAAAACGTTACTTTTGCCTCATAGCTTTCCAGAACATTAATAATATCGTTTACTCTATTGTTAGACGGTCCATCATCAAACGTAAGCGCAACAAATTTATCGTCATTATTCAATAATTTTTTTATATTACTTAAATTCCTATATGATAGATCCAGATTACAACTGAGCCCACAGTACGGTAAATTAAAATTACAATCACTACAAAAAACTGCGCTTGAGTATAGCAAAAGAAAAGCGATTATCCTTATAAACATTTTGTAATCAGTAAAGTGATAGGATATTATGCACTTTTTTGCTAAGTTAAGCCATCTTTAATTGCTAGCCTTTACTTCATCACTTCTTTAATATATTGTATTAATAATTTTATATAATATATTATGATTGCAAATATAAACACCATTGCGCTTCAGGGAATCAGCACAGTAAGTGTCAATGCGCAAATCCACATGGCAAATGGTATTCCAGCTTTTAATATTGTTGGCTTGCCGGATAAAACTGTTGCGGAATCCAAAGAGCGCATCAGAGCAGCGTTAAATTCAATCAATCTTCTGCTCCCTCCAAAAAGGATCACGGTTAATCTTTCCCCTGCGGATTTGCTAAAAGAAGGTAGTCATTATGACTTGGCTATTGCTATTGGACTGCTTGTTGTAATGAATGTGATACCAGTTGAAAAAGTTCAGTCTTATATCATTATGGGTGAGCTTGCACTAGACAGCAGAGTCATACCAGTCTCAGGAGTACTTCCAACAGCAATCAATGCAAAACAGGCAAATAAAGGAGTAATTTGCCCAAGGGGAAATGGAGTAGAAGCTTCATGGGTAAAGAATGTTTCAATTCTAGCTATAGAGAAATTAACCGATATTATCAGACATTTTAAGGGCGAGCAGTCAATTCAGCCGGTAACTTTTAACTATAGCGCTGCACCCAAAGAAAAAAATCCAGTTCCAGATATAAAGGATATTAAAAGCCAAGTTGTTGCAAAAAGAGCAGCTGAAATTGCAGCAGCAGGTGGGCATAATATGCTTCTTGTTGGACCTCCCGGTACTGGAAAGTCAATGCTTGCTAAACGCTTTATAGGGTTGCTGCCTGATTTGACCGAACAGGAGATGATTGATGTTAATATTATTTCCAGCATAACAAAAACTGGTAATGAAATATTCAAAGTAACTCGTCCCTTTCGTGAACCTCATCATTCATGCTCTATGCCAGCAATGATAGGGGGAGGAAAAAACGCAAAACCTGGAGAAATTACCATGGCTCACAATGGCGTGTTATTTCTTGATGAGTTACCTGAATTTCCAAGACTCGTGCTTGATTCTCTGCGCCAACCACTTGAAGATAGAAAAGTTACCGTTGCAAGGGCGAACGCTCACATTACTTATCCAGCCAATTTTCAACTTATAGCTGCAATGAACCCCTGCAGGTGCGGTTACTTGGGGGATGCAAGTAGATCGTGCAACAAAGCTCCAAAGTGTGGCGCAGATTACAAAAACAAAATATCAGGACCATTGCTTGATAGAATAGACATATGCATCGAGATGCCAAACGTTAGCATACTCTCTCCTGAAATCTCTGTGGAGGGAGAAAGTACCAAGATTATAAGAGAAAGAGTAATAGCAGCGAGAAAAATTCAAACTGAGCGTTATAGTAAATTGAATGTTCGTTGTAACGCAGAAGTAAGTGGTGAAGCATTTAATAAATTTACTGAACCAGATCAGGCAGGGTTAGAATTGCTAAAATACGTACTGAAAGAAAATTACATTTCCAATCGAGGCTACACACGTGTATTAAAAGTTGCAAGAACCATTGCAGATCTTGCAAAAAATGAAGAAGTAAAAAGAGCACACATTGCTGAAGCGCTGAATTACAGAATAAGAGTATATTAATAAATTAACTTACTTAACAGGCAACTTTTTCTACTATATATTACCCTTAGTGAAATTTTAATGTTTTGTTTAGGAGTAGAATTATGGCATTAACAAATTATGAATATGAAAAAAGGCGTAATGTTTTCCACGCTATTTCGGAGGGATATCAACAAGCTGATGATCATTGGGGAATTCCAGGTGCTGCCAGTGGTTTTGGTCAATATGTAATTAATAATAAATTAAAAACATCTGTGGTTTTTCTTGTTATATCCTCAGCAATAGCGCTTACAACTGCTTATTTTATGAGTCCAGCTTATGCAGTTCTTATTAGTACAACAGCAAAATCAGCTTATGTTGGTATGGTAGAAGGAGGTAAGGGATTATATGCATTCGCAGCGGCTAATCCGGTATTTACTGGTCTGCTAGCTGCTGCAATAGTGGGAACTATTGGAATTCTTGCGTACAAGCATTATAGCCAATCTAGTGAAATAAAGAAAAGGCTGAATAAAGCAGAAATAGCACGAGATAATTTTGACCAAAAATCAGCTCTAAGCGATATTGCTGAGATTGTTGGCTACGAGCCACAGCGCAGTGCATAGCAACTTTAACAAAAATAAAGGGATAAGGTTTCTATCCCTTTTTATAAACATTTTCTATTTTTTTGTATCGGTAAATGATGTCACCTAAAAACCTAGTTACTATTAATTAACGGCACTTATTAGTATAAATGTTAAGAATAAGTAAATCCCGTTTACTATTTATGTCTATAGAAGTGAAAAGTATTTGCATATTGTTAAAAAAGCAGTAACTTATTATGAAGTGAATTCACTAACTATTTGAGTAATTTAAATGTCAATTGACCTTAGTTTACCAGAGCTGCCTATATTACACCCAAGGATTACCGTTGTGGGAGTGGGTGGTGCTGGTGGAAATGCTGTGAATAACATGATCCAATCCAATTTGCAAGGAGTAAATTTTGTTGTAGCAAATACCGATGCTCAAGCGTTAGAGAAGTCATTATGCGATAAAAAAATTCAACTGGGTATTAACTTAACCAAGGGTCTTGGTGCTGGTGCCTTGCCTGATGTTGGCAAAGGTGCAGCAGAAGAATCAATCGATGAAATTATGGAGCATATAAAAGATAGTCATATGCTTTTCATCACAGCAGGAATGGGCGGTGGTACTGGAACCGGTGCAGCACCGGTAATTGCAAAAGCAGCCAGAGAAGCAAGAGCCGCAGTTAAGGATAGAGCGCCAAAAGAAAAAAAGATATTGACTGTTGGAGTTGTAACTAAACCGTTCGGTTTTGAAGGTGTGCGCCGTATGCGCATTGCAGAGCTTGGACTTGAAGAACTGCAAAAATACGTGGATACACTTATTGTCATTCCAAATCAGAATTTATTTAGAATTGCAAATGAAAAAACTACATTTTCTGATGCATTTAAACTTGCTGATAATGTTCTGCACATTGGCATCAGAGGAGTAACTGACTTGATGGTCATGCCAGGGCTTATTAATCTTGACTTCGCTGATATAGAAACAGTAATGAGCGAGATGGGCAAAGCGATGATCGGCACCGGAGAGGCAGAAGGAGAAGATAGAGCAATTAGCGCTGCAGAGGCTGCAATATCTAATCCATTGCTTGATAATGTATCAATGAAAGGTGCGCAAGGAATATTAATTAACATTACTGGTGGCGGAGATATGACTCTGTTTGAAGTTGATGCTGCAGCCAATAGAGTGCGTGAAGAAGTAGATGAAAATGCAAATATAATATTTGGTGCTACTTTTGATCAAGCGATGGAGGGAAGAGTTAGAGTTTCTGTTCTTGCAACTGGCATTGATAGTCGCGATAACAAATCAGAAACTTCACCTATAAGTCGTCAGAGTGAAGACTCAGAGAAAGAGAAGTTTAAGTGGCCCTATAGTCAAAGTGAAAGTATGCAAGACAAAACACTGGAAACAAAACCAGCTGAACAGGTAAGCGAAGGAGCTAAGTGGGGCAGCAATATCTATGATATACCAGCTTACTTAAGAAGAAAAAAATAATGCAATTTTGGCTACTCAAGTCAGAGCCAAGTGAATACTCATGGCAAAAAATGGAAAAGGAGCAGGTAGTTGAGTGGGATGGTGTGCGCAATTATCAAGCTCAAAATTACATGAAAATTATGAAAGTAAGCGATCTTGCGTTTTTCTATCATACAAATAAAGAGAAAGCAATACTTGGAATAGTTGAAGTATTTAAAGAGTATTATCATGTTGATGACCCCAAGTTCGGATTAGTGAATGTAAAGTTTTTGAAACCTTTAAACAACCAAGTAACGTTAAATAATATAAAACAAAACCCACTTTTGAAAAATATGACTATATTAAAACAACCACGTTTATCAATTGCCCCAGTTTCGGAAATTGAATGGAATGAAATAATAAGGATGAGTGATGTGTAATACCTGTCATTTCAGTTCCTAAATGATGTCATCTCAGCACGCAACGCACAGCTGTATGAATATTTGTCTCGAAGGCAGTGCATTAAACGTTATAGCCGATTTTGCATCAAACACAAAGGTGTCATTCCAGTGCTTGACACTGGAATCCAGCCTTAATGCAACCACATTAAAGCCGTTGTGTTTTAATATAAGATTAGCTACTTTTATATTCACTAACTTGATGTCTAATCAAAATTCCTGGATCCCAGTGTCTAGGCACTGGGATGACATCCTTCTAGTGTACAATATTCGTACAGTTGTGTACATGACACAAGGGTCTATAACTCTTCTTTTTTGGATTCCAGTGTCAGCTATTTGCATGACACCCTTACTGATGTGTCACTCATGTTAGAAGTAAATATTCTTGACAAGAAATGGTGCAGCATTATAGAAAATCCTAAAAATTTTGTATTAGGTGTCATCAATGCTTCTCTAAAAGAATTAAAAATAGACCACTATAAACCAAATATATCAATAGCTCTGGCTGATGATGACTTGCTACATCAACTTAATTTAAAATTTAGAGAAATGGATAAGCCAACTAACGTACTAACATTTCCGTATGAACAATTGTCTAATGAGTGCGATTTAGGAGACATAGCAATTTCAATAGACACAATAAAAAGAGAATCGCATGAGTATTGTATACCCATTCTTGCTCACATTGCACACATGTTAGTGCATGGATTACTGCATTTACTTGGTTATGATCACCAAAAAAAAGATGAAGAAATTATAATGAAAAATCTAGAAAGAGAGATTTTAGCTTCGCTTGGCTACAATATGTGTGCGATTTAAAAGGAATTTAATAAAAATATAGTAGATGATAATAAAATATGTTATCTACAAAGGGTTTTAGCTATAAACAATAAAAGGTAAGTGATATGGTTCAGTTTTCTTTGCCAAAGAATTCTAAAATTAATCAAAAGGGCAAAATTTATCCTATTCCTGCTAGAGCAAAAAACATCAGAAGATTTCAAATTTACCGTTGGTCTGCTGATGACGAGAAAAACCCTAGAATAGACACATTTTTTATTGATATGGATAGTTGTGGCCCTATGGTACTTGATGCATTAATAAAAATAAAGGATGAAATAGATTCGACTTTAACTTTCAGACGTTCTTGTAGAGAAGGCATATGTGGATCTTGTGCCATGAATATTGATGGAACCAATACTCTTGCATGTACTAGATCTATACATGATATAAAAGGTGACGTAAAAATATATCCATTACCTCACATGTATGTAATAAAGGACCTAGTCTCGGACTTGAGCCAATTTTATGAGCAATACAAATCAATTAAACCTTGGTTACAAGCAGATAAGCCTGCCCTACCAAATAAAGAATACTCTCAATCTCCTAAAGATAGAAAAAAATTAGATGGCTTGTCCGACTGTATATTATGTGCTTGCTGTTCAACTGGTTGTCCAAGCTACTGGTGGAATAGTGATAAATTTTTAGGACCAGCAATACTATTACAAGCCTACAGATGGATTGCTGACAGCCGTGATAATAAGACAGGTGAAAGACTTGATGTTTTAAACGACCCATTCAAGTTGTATCGTTGCCATACAATAATGAATTGCACAAAAACTTGTCCTAAAGGACTTAATCCAGCAAGAGCAATAGCGAAAGTAAAACAGCTCATGGTAGAGAGAGAAGGAGTTTAAGTATCATCTTTTGCATTCTTCGTAAGAGAACAGCAAACCTTCCGAAGCGTAGGGTATTGTTAATACCCTGAACGCTTTTCCGTTTGTGAAGTGCATCGTATCATCGTACGATTCAAATAATTTTTTGAACAACTCATGTCTTTGGTTACTAATAGTTTGAAAATCCTCTTTTTCTAAAAGCTTTTTAGATTCGAAGAGGTAAAGCATAACTTCGTGATAAGTTGGGTAAGATGCCAAAAATTTTGGGTCACATTGAAAGGTTTTTATAAAAGCATTATTATAAAATTTTAGCTTTTGATTCTTACTATATATTACTATAGCAACCGGTAACCTCTCAAGCAAATTTTTCTGTGTAGCTAAATAACTGTTTAATTCAGTATATAATTTTTCTGCATCACTAACATCTTTCCCATACATTACTATGCTACCAGAACCTTGTATTGGAATTTTAACAAAATCGAAAACCTTAGGTTCGTTCTTATAAGTTATGACATGTCTTCCTGGTTTTGTGCTATGAGCGCTACCGGTAATAGCAAATTTCTTAGAACCATCTACATATTTATCATAAAACAAGTTATAAAATTCCACCTTTCTTCTCTTGTTATATCTTAGTATTGGAAATGGTAAAGAGTTGAAAACGTTTTTATAGCTCTCCACTTCCTGTGTAAGCTTACTATTTTCTAACTCAAGTCCGTTAGCCTTTATCTTACAGTCTGAGACATTCCTTATCCATAACAGCACACCTATCACATTGTTAGAATCATCTATTATGCTTCTACCGTAACATATGCAATAAACCTCACTGTCTTTTGACTTTAAATCTAGAGTAAAAGATTTATTTATTTCCTTTGCCTCAACAAAATTTTTGATTAAGCTTTCTGATTGCTCAAAAAAATTCACAAACTCATTAAATGAGTAAAAAACAGTATTAAGCAAAATTAGTAAATTGGGAGAGAACTTTTCTATACGTTTTTTTGCATCCCAAATATAAAACCCATCATTCACAGTATCAATTAAATTATTTATGATAACATTTTGATGCTGTAAGTTCTTAATCTTATTACTAATTTTTAATTTAGAATAAGAGAGAAAGAATAATATTAGAATCAATATTAAAACCACTACATACAAAAAAAACATAGCACTTTTAAAACAAATGTAAAAATTTGTAACCGCTCAGAATTATGCTGAAGAGGTATATAAGTAAAGATTGCCTAACATTTGAAAGCCCAATCTCTTATAAAGGTTCACAGAAGATTTCATACAATGTGCTACTATATATTTGCATTCAAGCTGTTTAGCTATCTTTATTCTTTCTAAAACCATTTGGGTACCTATTCCACGATTCCTGTAAATTGGTAAACCTCCATCACTATAAAAACCAGCTACGCTGTCTTGAACATAAAGACCGCATGTCCCAATAATTTCATTATTTAGTGTTACAAGAAAAAATCTTAATCTTGAGTTCTTATCATCATAATTTGATAATCCGCGAAAAAATGTGCTGACAATTCCAACGCCATGATAAAAAATTTTAGAAGTGTGTAGATCTAACTGTTCTAAGAGGTTGCTACCATTCACAGCATTTAACCTCAAGTTTGGAATAACATCAGCAGGTAAAAAGTAATTTTTCATATTAAGTAAAGCTTTTTTTGGTGTGCTAACGTGTTTTATTTCACACTTTTCTAAAATATCTCTTATTTTCATATGTGAATTTATTACCCATGTTGCTTCTATATCTCTTGTTCTGAGATAATCTAGAGTTTTTTGTATAGAAAGCTCGGTACATTGATCTCCACAGAACACAAAATTAAATAATGACTCCCTGGTACCATTTATTGTAAATGTAACGTTATCAAATTCATCGTGGACTTCCCACTCAGATAAATTTGCTGCGTACAGTATATAATCCTTTAGATTTTGAACAATTAAGCTTGAATAATAAATTTTTTTATCCTGCATACATCAACAATAAACAATAAAAGGATCCTATAAGAACACAGGCTAAAATTGCAGCTATAACGTCATCTAGCATAATACCTAAAGGACCTTTGGTATTTTTATCGATTAAATTTATAGGCCACGTTTTTATTATATCAAAAAACCTAAAAGAAAAAAAGCACAACAACAATGAAGAACAATTCATCTCTTGGCTTAACAATATCGAAACTAAAAGTATTGTCAGCAATTGACCAACTACTTCGTCAATTACTACCTCTTTTGGATCACATGAAGTCTTGTAATGTTTTATATAATTGCCTATAGACCATAATCCAATCAAGAATAATAAAAAAATAATTGCTGCACCTAAAATTCTGTTACTCAGTATTACAGGAACAATTGGATAAGAAGCTAAGCTGCCTACAGTACCTGGCATTTTTTTTACTGTGCCAGACAGCCACCATGTTGATATCAATTTATATAAAAATTTCACAATACACCAAAGTACAAAACTAATTTACAAGAACAGAAATAGTATCCTCTATAGAAGCACTTTCATACAATAATCTATAGACCGCTTCACATATAGGCATTTTTATCTTTAGCTTTCCTGCTAAATTAAATGTGGACTCAGCAGTGCTAAAACCTTCAATCACTGACTTGCCTTCTTGCTGAACATTAAAGCCATTGTCACTATTACCTATTTTAAACCCAAAAGATAGGTTTCTTGAATTCAAGGATGTGCATGTCATAATTAGGTCCCCCAGACATGCCGGCCCAAGTAGTGTATTTATATCCACATTACCGTTACCAACTTTTGCTGAGTATAAAGCCTTAATTTCGCTCACCCTTTTCGTAATCAATGCTGCATGAGCATTAAACCCAAGTTTACTACCTAGAACAATCCCACACGCTATAGCAAAAACGTTCTTTAACGCTGCACAAATCTGTATCCCTATGACATCGCTACTAAGGTGTAATTTAACATTTTCTTGCTGTAGTTCTGATATTAGCTTTGAACCCAATATGTTATTTTGACATGCAAGAACCATTGAATAGGGTAATTTTCTTACAACTCCTACAGCAAAGCTAGGACCTGAAAAAACAGCAATAGGATTGTTAGGTAAAACTTCATTTACTATTTCACTAGGTAATTTTAATGTAGACTTTTCTATTCCCTTACAAGCTAAAATTATTGCTACATCTTTTTTCAGATTACAATTATGCAATTGCTGACATACCTCCCTCAGAGACTGAGTGGGAACAGCGAGGATTGTTACTGAAGCATTAATTGTGTCTTCAATAGCCAATTTTACTGACACATTATCAGAAATTCGACAACCGGGTAGCTTGTCACTTTCTCTTTTCTCGTTGATTGATTCAAATGTAGTTTCATTGCGAGTCCACAAAATCACATCTTTCTTACTACTGAGTGAAATTGCGATTGCTGTACCCCATGCACCAGCACCTAAAATTGATATTGCCACACAATATTCCTGAAAATATTACTTATACTTTAAAATAGTAGGATAAGTAAATTAAAAATATAACACAGACATATAGAATAGTTAAATATTTATTAACCGAAGTATTCTTTTAATAATAGTAACTTTAATTCAATATTTACTAAAAATATTATTACTATCATGGTATGTCTATTATATTTTAGATCTATTTATATAACTTTGGAACAATATATTTACTATTAATTAATAAGTGTAATTTTGATCATTTGTTAATAAAAGTTTGATTTGTTACTTTCCTTAGTTATATATATTACTAAAATTATAAATTATTTATGGGGTGTAAAATATGCGTATATTACTAATTGAAGATGATCAAGTAAGTGCAAAGACTGTGGTTAATGCCTTAACTTCTGATGGGCACTTTTGTGACGTTGTTACTTCTGCACAAGATTATAACAATAATATGGTTTCCTCAAACGGAGATTACTATGATCTAGTTATTTTAGATATACACTTGCCTGGTGATATTGACGGATATGATATATTGTTAAGATTAAGAAGTGCAAAAATCAAAGTTCCTGTCCTAATACTTTCATGTATATCTGCTGTTAATCACAAAGCTAAAGGACTCGGGTATGGTGCCGATGATTACTTAACCAAACCATTTCATAAAAGTGAGTTATTAGCTCGAATTAAGGCCATAGTGCGTCGTACTAAAGGCCATCCTGAATCGGTGATAAAGATTGGTAATATAAATATCAATTTTGATCACAGGGTTGTTGAGGTAAAAGGTAAAACGGTTCACCTTACTAATAAAGAGTATTCTATGATAGAATTGCTAGCACTGCGTAAAGGAACAGTATTAACAAAAGAAATGTTCTTAAATCATCTTTACAATGGCTTGGATGAACCTTCAGATAACAAGATAGTTGATGTCTTTATGTGTAAATTACGTAAGAAACTTGAAAGTGCAAATGATGGAAAAAGCCACATAGAAACCGTTTGGGGCAGAGGATATGTTCTGAAAGAGTATGTTGATGATGAAGAATATTCTAATGTTAATGTAGGCGAAAGTAGTGATGGCTATCAAGCAGAACAAGTGAAGGACAACGCATGAAATGCCTACGCATTTAAATATAGCATGGCTTATATTGCACATATCATGTGAACGCCTAGGTGAAATATAAGCCGAGTTCTGTTTATGTAGCTATTTATCTGGAGTAAATGTTACCATTTACTGCGTGCGATTTACCCAAGTAGATATGAGGAAAACATAAAGTCTACTTCTATTTAATCTTGCTCCTAGTGTTGGTTACTCGACTACCAATGTTGCCATTGCCATGGTGTGCTCTTACCACACCTTTTCACCCTTACCTAAAATATTTTAGGCGGTAATTTTCTGTAGCCCTATAACTGGAGTTACCTCCGGCGGACGTTACCCGTCACTATTTTTCCTTGGAGCCCGGACTTTCCTCTGCTATGTTTATCACATAACAGCAGCTACTTATTTCACCCAGGAATCATACTTTAACATGAAAATCACAAAAGCAAAAGACAATTTCCTAACAGTCTACATATTAAAAACATTTAGACAAATAGCTAAAGGTGATATTCTGGCACATCATCGCTATCCCAAGATAAGCTTTTTTCACTTTTAGACTCCATTTCAGTTAGTCAAGAGCCTGGTCCACTGCTCGAAGACGATGAGCTACTTCTTGATCGACTACTACTTTCTACTGATATACTATTTAGCACTGTTTCAGATTGATATATAGTTCGCATTCTATCACCAGTGGTAAAAATTTCTTCATCGCTACTTGAAGATGATCGCCTTCTATAACCCAAATCAGTTAGTTCTAACACAGGAGCAGCATTACGACCCTTAACATATCTATATGCTATGAATCCTATAATTCCAACAATACCTATTGCTCCAACCAAAGAGCCCCCTATCATTCCTGCCCTATTAGACCCTATAGCAAGTTGAGTAGGCTGTGGTGAAGAAGTAGGTTGAGGAAGTAAAGTCGTGGTAAATATAGGAGTTGTTGACTCTTTTGTTCTAGTACTTGGTATACTAAATACTGTTTGTATAGTTTTCTCTGAGTTTATTATTGGCACACTAGTTGACGTTGTAGCAACCGTGGTCGCTTGTGAAGTAGTAGTTGTTTTTGCTATTGTTGTTGGCTTCACTGTTACTGTACTTGTTTGAATCGTTGATTCCGTTGAAGGTTTATTCATTGTAGAAGTCGACGCAACAGTCGCTGATGTGGGTTTTACAGTACTTGTCTCAGTCCCTGAAGTTACTATCGGCACACTAGTTGACGTTGTAGCAACCGTGGTCGCTTGTGAAGTAGTAGTTGTTTTTGCTACTGTCGTTGACTCCGTTGAAGGTTTACTTATTGTAGAAGTAGGTGCAACGGCTTCCGTTGTCAATTTAGTAGTCTTCACAGCGTCGGTTTCTGCTGTGCTAGTAATTGCAGCAGTCGGCGTTTTCTTAGAAGTCACAACCGTTTCTGCAACAGTTATAGGAGCCACGGTACTACTAGAAATGATATCAGGTGTTAATCGACCGTTAATGATATCAACAAAATCACTGAGAGTCTTGATACTACTTGCCGGTATTATCGTTGCTTCAGAAGATTTTCCAGAGCTCTCTCTATTAAAAGTTATGATACTTTCTCCACTTATTGCAGTTACGATAAAACCTCCCTGACCATTGTCTTTAACGTACAATTGATCTACAGGATCTTTAAATTCATGAATAATAAAGTTCGACTTTGATCGACTCTTAACAAGACTTGCTAAATGTAACTTTTGCGTGTTAGAAGATTGATCATTTTCAAGAAAAGCAACTAAATGATCGTCTTTAGTTCGTTTCACATACTGTAAAAAGCTTATTTCATATTCTTTGGAAAGAGATAGTGCTTTATTATCTATTTGACATCCTTTCTTACTAAGCAAACATTCGTCGACTCCCTTTCCACTCTTCAGATCCTCAACTACTTTGGCCATATCAAATTTAAAAATACGTGTTTTTCTTTCCTCTTGATTCTCCTTAGTAATCCTTTTGCTCACTTGCGCATAAAGCATCGTGTTTCCATTTAATTCCAATTGTCCAGGATTATCAAACTTCAATAATTTTCTTTCTGTGAAACGTTGTTTTTCATCCAATACTTTAAATTTCCCGCTCTTGCCTGACTTTAAGTACCAAGAAACTAAAGATTGATCCTTTAAGTTATGAGCGATTACAATGACATTACCATTATCAACCTTTGCTGCCTTTGGTTGAAAGTAACTATTGCCCACATTTGCAGGACTATCTCTATTAATGTTCTTGTATAATTTTACTTTTCCTACGTATTCAACTAAGGGAACATTAGTTGAATGCTTGATTTCGTAAGTGTTGAATGTTAAGCCTTTGATGCACTTTTCTTCTTTGTTAATTTCTTCTGTAGGAAAGATTATTCCAATTTTATCTACTTCAGCTGAATTTTCTATTAGTGTGGGAGATAATTGATCTTTGAATTCATTTGCTACGCTGATATTTGTACCCCATTCGTATGTTTTTGATTGATATAATAGACTAATAAGTAATTTTACTTTACTGCTCCCATTACCATTATCTTGATAGCTGAGTCCATAAGCGACTCCATCTCCTTCAATCAACCCTACGTTTGCTGGGTTAAAACCTATCGCTTCTTTAACTTCTGGTGTATTTGAGTTGATCCCGAGCAATCTTCTTAATATAGACATAATTTTATTTAAAATATTAATAAAATGCTATTATGATTACTCCTGTGTGTTAATGTCAATGAAAATTTTAACTAAAATTAAAAAATTAATATAATATTTTATACTAAAAGGTAAATATAAGCTTGAAGAGGGCTAAGAAGCTTTATGCTATTCCTCAAAAAACCAACAATTGCAATCATTGGTTCTACAGGTATAATCTGTTAAAGTTTACACGAGTCTCATGAATGACAGAAAAAGAAAAGCAGTTTAGTTTTACATCAGAAAACCTCAAGAAAGCGGGAAAGTTTATAGAGATGTATCCCAAAGGTAGAGAAGGTAGTGCTGTTATGCCTTTACTATATCTGGTTCAAGAGCAATGCGGATGGGTTTCTGAACCTGCTATGCGTTACGTTGCTGATATGCTGCATATTCCACATATTCGTGTATATGAAGTGGCAAATTTCTACACCATGTATAATTTAAAACCAGTAGGTAAATATCTAATACAAATTTGTAGAACAACCCCCTGCTGGTTATGCAGTAGCGAAAAAGTTTTAAATACCTTTAAAGAGAAACTTGGAATCAATATCGGTGAGACTACTAAAGATAATTTGTTCACTTTAAAAGAAGTTGAATGTCTCGGTGCATGCATTAATGCTCCCGTTGTGCAGATTAATAATGACTTCTATGAAAATCTTTCTCCTGAAAAAGTAGAAAACATCATAGCAGAACTTTCAGGCAAATAGATGAAAGAAGAATTTGCATTTAAGATAATCAAGCAATCAGGTTCTGCAAGAGTTGGAACGATCAAAACTCCAAATGGAAGTATAGAAACACCAGCATTTATATTCTGTGCAACAAAAGCTGCAATTAAAGCTGTAGATACCGAAAGAATAAGTGAAGCAGGTACCCAAATCATACTTTCCAACACCTATCACCTAATGCTTCAACCAGGAGAGAATACTGTTGCAAAACTTGGTGGTTTGCACAAGATGATGGGATGGAATGGGCCAATGCTAACTGACTCAGGTGGATATCAGATATTTAGTTTAGGCCACGGATCTGTTTCGGAAGAGATAAAAGGAATAAGAAAAAAACAAAAAACTTTGATCAAAATTAATGAGGATGGGGCAATTTTCCGTTCTTACATTAATGGTAAAACTTATTGCTTAACTCCTGAAAAATCTATACAAATTCAACAAAAATTAGGTGCAGATTTAATCCTAGTTTTAGATGAATGCACTCCATTTCACGTAAGCAAAGAGTACACAGCAAAATCAATGCTCATGAGCCACAGATGGGCTGAACGTTCTTTAAATGAATTTAAAAAAAACAATAATGGCAAGCAAGCGCTATATGGAATTAGTCAAGGCGGAATATATCACGATTTACGTAGAGAAAGTTGTGATTTTATCAACGATTTGCCATTTTTTGGTCAAGCAATAGGTGGATCACTTGGTCAAAGTAAAGAGCAGATGCATGATGTAGTTTCTTTCACTATGGACCACCTGAAAAAAGACAGGCCTACTCATTTGCTTGGTATTGGTGGAATTGTGGACATCTTTCGCGGAGTAGAGCTTGGAATTGACACGTTTGATTGCGTGCATCCAACCCGCTTAGCAAGGCATGGTGGCGCACTTGTTAAAGTAAAAAACAGAAATTCTATTTCTTCAAAGTGCAAAGAGCATATTAATTTGCGGAATCAACAATTCGAGCTAGACGATAACCCAATTGAAAGTGACTGTTTATGTTTTACCTGCAGAAAACATTCAAGAGCTTATATACACCATTTACTGAAAGCTAAAGAGCTCCTGGCTTACACGCTCGTTACCATTCACAACATTTTTTTCATGAATAAGTTAATGGCATCAATAAGGCAGGCAATATTGGATGATAGGCTAGATCAGGAGAAAAATAATTGGATTAGTGAAATACCATTGCACTTTGATTTGGCCTCTCTTTAAGTCTTTTCTTCATTAGACTTCTTGCATAATCATATAATAAACTTTTATTGGGAATAGAAACAAAAAACTTCCTTGACAAACTTCGCCAGCCCCCTTATCATGAAACTGAAGCTATTTATTTATCTTCTCTGTACAGATTAAATGACAAAAAAACTCACGTATCTGGCGTCTTATTTTTAATTTTTTGCAC